>NZ_LKDX01000060.1:0-23270 GCF_001401795.1 Pseudoalteromonas sp. P1-26
ATAAATGGTGCCGACTATCCGAGTTGAACGGATGACCTACTGATTACAAGTCAGTTGCTCTACCAACTGAGCTAAGTCGGCACACTAAATCTGTGTGCTATGCACGATACTGATGTTTAAAGCATAAATTAAACACCAATATATTAAATAATGGTGCCCAGAGGCGGAATCGAACCACCGACACGAGGATTTTCAATCCTCTGCTCTACCGACTGAGCTATCTGGGCGTGCGGCGTATTAAACGGGTTTTGCCTTCTCAAGTCAACTTTTTTTTGAGGATTCTAACTGTTTGCACAGTTTTCAATCAAGATTGCTGTTTTTAATAGTTTTTAGCTTATTTAATCTACAAACTTTGTGCTTTTTGGTTGACCCTCATCATAAAAGGGTTACCTATGTTAAAAACGTGGTGAATTTTTCTTCATAGATGGTAGGATTGTCCAATAATCAAGAATATGCTTAATGATGCTGTATAATTTGTTGGACTAAAGCCATGCCAAGTAAATCAAATTCACCTGTAAAAGGCCTACTACCGCTTTTTATAATCACGAATCTTGTCATCACCCTACTTGCGGTTGTTGCTTACTCTTTTTATCCAACAAGTGAAGTAACTCAGCAAGATAGCAAACCAACTATCACAGCGCAGCAATTATCAAATCAGCTTTCAGCACCTCTAATCAGCGCATTAACTATGCCTGGCCAAGATAAAGTAAAAGAGGTTCTCGATTTAAGTCACCTGCTTAATGATGGCTTTGATTACTATTTATATCGATATGAATTCAACGGCGATGTATCGCTTGTATACGCCAGTAATAAGAAGCTAATCGAAGCCAGTAAAGTTAATCAAAAGCTAGAACAAAACACCCTTATTCATACGGTGTTAGAGTTTAATGATCAACCAGTTGGTGAACTAGTTATAAAGCAACACCCGATTGCTGAACCCATTGCGCAGTCTGCAAGTCTTGCATATGGTTTAGCCGCGTTGACTTTAGTAGCACTGGCTATTTTATCTTTTGCCTTAAGTATCTTTATTAATAAGCGTTTTACTAAAAGTAGTGAGTCATTAAGCAGTGAGTTAATGGCCATCACAGACAATGCTGACTACCAAGCCCAAGTAAATGAAAACCTTGATTTTGGTTTGGATTCAGTAGCAAAAAATATCAATTTATTACTTAATAAAGTTCAATCAGCAATAACAGAAAACAAAGCTGCTCAGGCAGATTTACAGAAACTACAAAGTGGTCTAGAAAACGAAGTACAAAACCGTACTCTAGCTCTTGAGCAAGCAACTCTCAAAGCCGAACAGGCAAACGAGACCAAAACGACTTTCTTAGCAACCATGAGCCATGAAATTCGCACCCCTATGAATGGGGTTATCGGTACCATTGACTTACTTCGCCAAACTGAGCTTGATGGTGCGCAGCACAGATTAAGTACAATTATTCGTGATTCTGCATTTTCTTTATTAGGCATATTAGATGACATTCTCGATTTCTCGAAAATCGAAGCAGGTAAACTGAATATCGATAATATTCCTTTCTCAGTGTCAGACACCATTGAAGAAGTCGCTCGTGTTTTATCATCGGTGGCCAAAAAGCGTGACCTTGAATTAGAGCTGGCAATTGCGCCAGATATCCCTACAAATTTGATTGGTGATACGGTGCGTGTTCGCCAAGTACTTTATAACCTATGCAGTAATGCAATTAAGTTTACTAGTACTGATGATAAACATAAAGGCCACGTTAAAATCTCGGTAGAGGTGGCTCAAAACACCACTGATCACTACACCCTGCGTTTTAGCGTATTAGACAACGGCAAGGGTATGACGCAAGCACAGCTTCGCGAAATCTTTAACCCATTCATTCAAGCTGAAGGCTCAATCACCCGTGAATACGGTGGTACTGGTTTAGGCTTATCGATTTGTAAAAGCTTAACTGAGCTAATGCTAGGTACCATCTCTGTAACAAGTGATTTAGGTATTGGTAGTGAGTTTGTTGTCGAGTTACCTTTTAGTACACAAGGTAAAGTTGAATATGCTCACAAGCAGGTAATGAAAGACCAACGTGTTGTAGTTGTAACCAATCATGATGGCCGCAAAAAACTACTTACTCGTTATCTATCATTTATGGGGGCAACACCTGTTATTGCTGATAGCAGCGACAAAATCGAAGCTGAACAAGATAAAAAAGATATTATTTGGATCCTCGATGGTATCGAAACCATGGAAGATATTAACTATATCTTACGTCGCTTGCTATACACCTTAGAAGACAATAAACAGCAAGTAATTGTGTTAAGTAAACTAGATGAAGCCGCTGTTAATCATAAAAATATCTTCTATCTAAATGCTGCACCGCTGTGTAAGTCTAACTTTATGATGTCGCTACTAGTGGCGGCAGGTTTACATAAGCCAAAACAAATTGCTTCGGCTAAGTCATTTAACGACTATTTAAGTGTTGATAAAGCCCGCGAAGAGAACAAACTTGTATTGCTTGTTGAAGACAACGTATTAAATCAGCAAGTGTTAACTGATCAGCTCCATCTATTAGGTTATGGTGTTGAAGTAGCTGAAAATGGTGAAAAAGGCCTTGAAGCATGGCGTGAAGGTAAACACTCAATTATCTTGACCGATTTACACATGCCGAAAATGTCAGGCTACGATATGGTTGAAAAAATTCGTCATGAAGCATCGCAGCTTGAAGATATTAACGCGCAACCTTATGTGATTGCTATCACCGCCAATGCCCTTAAGGGCGAAAAAGAACGCTGTTTAAGCATAGGGATGAATGATTACATCACCAAGCCTGTTGAGCTAAATGTGCTCGAGGCCACTTTGCACAAATGTGCATACAAAACGAACCCTGAAGCCACTAAACTTGAAGTTAAAAGACCCACAGCGCCTATTGATATGGCGATGCTTGCTAACTATGTAAACAATGATGAAGCAAAGAAACTACGCTTTTTCAAAATGTATTTAGAGCAAAGTAATCAACTTAGTAAAGAAATCAACAGTGGTGTTATTGAGCAAGACTTAGAGAAAATAATTTCAGCCTGTCATCAGCTCAAGTCAATCTCAAAAACGATTGGTGCAATGAAAGTTGCAGAACTAGCTGCCGAATTTGAACAACGCTGCAAAGAAGATGAACTGTCAAGCGATGATTTAATTGAACTGCGGGATAGTTATGAAATTGAATACTCCAAAGTAGCTCAATTCTTAAAAGAGCAAATACAAAGAGCTGAGCAAGAAGCAACACATTAAAAAAGGGCCTATTGGCCCTTTTTACTTTTAATTTCTTCGTTTATTTTTCTGGTGGACGGTAGCCTTCGATTTCCACGTCTTTACCTTCAAATAAGAAACCTACCATTTGCTCTTCTAAAAAAGCACGGTGCTCTGGGTCCATCATGTTCAGATGTTTTTCGTTGATCAACATCGTTTGCTTATGTTGCCATTGGCCCCATGCTTCTTTACTGATGTTGTTGAAAATCTTTTCACCTAGTTCACCTGGGTATAGTTGGAAGCCTAAGCCTTCAGCTTCTTTTTGTAACTTTTGACAAAATACTGTGCGTGCCATAATTGCTCTCTACTCTTATTGCGTGATGCTATTGTAATCTATTGCGCTTAATTGTTTAACCAGCTTTTTCGTTGGGGCTGCAAGGCCAACCTCAACTGACTCATCAAGCGGATACCAAACTAGTTGCCGCTCATTAATAAGATCTGGAATACTCGGCAAGGTTAAAACATGTGGGTTGATGGTTAGCTCAAAATGCGAAAATACATGGGTAAAGGCTTCAAGTACCTGCGTGTTGTTTGATAAACCATGCTGGGCTAAAAATGTTTCTAGCTCAGATAATTCGCTAAACTCAAAAAAACCAAATAAACCACCCCATATCCCTGAATTTGGACGCTTTTCCATAAGCACTTTATTATCGCAGGCTAGTATAAGCTGATGACATGACTTTTTCGGCACAGCTTTTTTCGGCTTTGAATGCGGGAACTCTTTAACTTTACCTTCTTTAAAAGCAAGGCATTTACTATTTAAAGGGCAAGGCTCACAGTCAAACTTACTTCGCGAACAAAGACTTGCACCTAAATCCATCATTGCCTGATTAAACTCAGTGACCGACTCTTTAGGCGTTAATTGCGATGATAATGACCAAAGCTGATTTTCGACCTTTTTCACCCCATACCAGCCTTCAATCATAAAAAAGCGTGCCAGTACTCGTTTAACATTACCATCTAAAATTGGATGATGTTGGCCAAGTGATAAAGACAAAATTGCCCCAGCAGTTGAACGACCAATACCCGGCAAGTCCATCACCTCTTCAAGCGTGGTTGGAAATTTACCTTGGTATTTATCACGAACAATTTTTGCCGTTTTATGTAAGTTGCGCGCACGGGCGTAATAGCCAAGCCCAGTCCAATGGTGAAGCACCTGATCTTCATCCGCATTAGCAAGCGCAATGATGTCAGGAAAGCTTTGCATAAACTTTTCAAAGTAAGGAATAACAGTTACTACTTGGGTCTGCTGTAGCATGACCTCAGAGATCCATACCTTATAAGGGGTTTTATTTAGCTGCCATGGCAGAGTTTTACGACCGTGAAGGTGGTACCAGTCAACCACTTGGTTTGCAAACCAGGTTGACTCCTTATTGCTTAAATTCAAAATAACATCTTTACTTGCTGAAGCTCATTTCGGCCAAGTCTATTGCAGTTAGTTAGGCCAAGCAAGCCGAAGAGGCTCTGCTCTATCTAAATAGCTCGTACATGATCGCAATATTAATCTCGAAAGATAAACAGGCCCTGACTATTGTACTCAAGGCGCAGGTCAGGGATAATACGCAACCTTTTTCTATAGTCAGTATTTTAATCAGGCCAAAATATATGAGTGACTCAAGTAACCCAAACCTCGAGCAAGCAAAGCAAGAGGGTAAATACATCCGCACGATTCGTAGTTTCGTTAAGCGCGAAGGTCGCCTAACAAAAGGCCAAGCGGCAGCCATCGAGAAGTGTTGGCCAACTATGGGCCTTGAGCACAAAAATGGCATGCTAAACCTAGCAGAAGTGTTTGGTAACGATAACGATGTGGTACTAGAAATCGGTTTTGGTATGGGCAAATCGCTAGTTGAAATGGCTAAAAACGCACCAGAACTTAACTTCATTGGTATTGAAGTTCACCGCCCAGGTGTAGGTGCTTGTTTAATGGATGCCGATGAAGCTGGTGTAACAAACTTACGCGTATTCGAGCATGATGCGGTTGAAGTGCTTGCTGACTGTATTGCCGATGAAAGCTTATCTAAGCTGCAATTATTCTTCCCTGATCCATGGCATAAAAAACGTCACCATAAGCGTCGTATCGTACAACCAGAGTTTGCACAAAAATTACGTAGCAAATTAAAAATTGGCGGTGTTTTCCATATGGCGACTGACTGGGAAAATTATGCAGAGCATATGCTTGAAGTAATGCAAGTGGCTGAAGGCTACAAAAACCAATCAGAAACTAACGATTACGTTCCTCGCCCAGATTCACGTCCACTGACAAAATTTGAGCAGCGCGGTCACCGTTTAGGTCACGGCGTATGGGATCTAATGTTCGAGCGTACTAAGTAATAAAAGGTAAAAGCAGCATGAGTAAGTTAACCAACCCAAGTTTACTATTGCTTCGTAATGAAGACGAACTTGTTGGGCAATCGATTTTAGTGGTTAACTTTGAGCAAGATGGCTTTTTACGCGAACTTAAAGCGCTAAATCCCGACGCAAAAATTACTGCGTTCAGTTATAACCATGCAAATGCTATGTATGCCAGCAAAATAGCCGGGATACATGCAGTGGTTGATCACACTATTCCAAATAATAACTACGATTTAGTTATCTACTATTATCCAAAAGCAAAGCCAGAAGCACAAATGTGCCTTGATAACATTCGTGCTGTTTGTCATCAAGATGCGCAACTATTTGTAGTAGGTGAAAATAAAAGCGGTGTTAAATCAGCAGAGAAACAACTTAAAGACCACTGTGGTTTTAGTAACAAAATCGATAGTGCCAAGCACTGTATTCTGTATTTATTCTCTGAGCTTACGCTAAACGATAACTTTGCTATCAGCCGTTACCACAAACAATTCCAAGTAAAAGCCGGCGATATTGAATTTACTGCGATCAGTGTTCCAGGCGTATTTAACCACGGTGCGCTTGATGTAGGCACTGCGGTACTTCTGAATAATGCGCCAACTGTTAGCAAGGGTAAAGTACTCGACTTTGCTTGTGGCGCTGGCATTATTGCTACTTACTTAGGTTTAAAGCAGCCTGAGCTTGAATTTGTATGTAGCGATGTAAGTGCTCTTGCAACTTACGCCACTGAGCAAACGCTTGCGTTAAATGACCTCAAAGGCCAAGCAATTTTGAGTGATGGCTTAACTGATATTAATGGTAAATTTGACCTAATCATCAGTAATCCACCGTTCCATACGGGGATTGCCACAGATTACACCATTGCCGAAGCATTTCTTAGCTCAGCAAAGCAACACTTGAGCAAGCAAGGTAAATTGACCATAGTTGCAAACAGCTTCTTAAAATACCCACCGATTTTAGAAGCACAATTTGGCCAATACAGCACAGATTTCAAAAATACTAAATTTGCCGTTTACTCAGCTAAATAAAAGTTGAGTAAATAGCTTATTCGTAGCAAAAATATTTTTTAAAATATTTAGTTACTTTCAAATGTCTTTGCTAGACTAAACTCTTACTAATAACAAAAATTCTGGCCTTCTATAGCGCATGCCGATATTTTCGACACAAACAAGTATTCGTAAAGCGTTGACCAATGCGGTAATGCTAGTCACTGCGTTATGCTTGTCTTTGTCTATTTCTATTTCGACCTATCTAGACGTAAAAGAGCAAAAAGCGCTGATTGTCGATAAGATCTCTATTTTATCGAAGATAATTGCCTACAACGCCCAAGTCACCGTGTTATTTGACGATAACGAGACCGAATCTGAGCGCTTAAAGTCATTTGAATCTGTGCCGCTTATTAAAAACATCCATATTTATTCAATCGATGAGTTATCAAATGAGCCAGTATTTTTTAGTAGCTTTAATGCCAACCGAACCCCACCAGTACCCATTAAGGTTGGCAGCATAGATAGCCTGTTAGAGCCACTCTTCACAGATAAAGATATAGAGCTAATAACGCCTATCGTATACGAAGGCGACACTATAGGTTACGTGTATATTCGCGGCGGCTTAGACAGGTTAAACCAATATATCAATCGTAAAATTATCATTGATATTTTACTCACCTTGTTCGTTTTAGTTCTGGTGTACTTTGTTGCTAGACGTATTCAAAAACGCATTGCAAACCCTATTGATGAGCTAAGTAACCTACTGCAAGACGTGTCGAAAAACCATAACTATGATACTCGCGCACAAAAAACCAATATTGATGAAATAAACCAGCTAGCGGGCAGCTTAAATATTATGCTCTCGCGCACTCAAAAACAAATTGAGCGCCACGAAAAAGACAAACAAGAAATAAAACAACTTAACCAAAGCCTTGAAGAAAAAGTAAATCAACGAACAATCGCATTACGTGAGGCTAACCAAGAGCTGCTCAATACCCTTGAGCGTATGCACCAATACCAAAACCAAATCGTCGAAAATGAGAAAATGGCGTCACTGGGGCAAATGGTTGCAGGTGTTGCTCATGAGGTTAACACACCTATTGGGTTAGGTATTACAGGCTCAACGCTGTTACGTGATAAGCTGGCAGAAATTCACGCGCAGTTTGAACAAAAAACTTTAACTTCAGCACACTTAAAACGCTTTATTAATGACGGCATTGAAAACCTCGATCTTATCTATCGCAATCTTAACCGTGCAGCAGAGCTCGTATCTAGCTTTAAGAAAGTGGCTGTTAATCAAGATGTAGAAGTCAGCACCAAAATCAATTTAAATGATTTATTAAATGATGTGGTGATGTCGATGCGCTCAGAGATTCAATATCGTAATCCTAAAATTACGATTAACTGTAGCAATGACGTTAGTATTGAAACCAAATCAGGGCCGTTACAACAAGTACTACAACAGCTGCTAAGCAACTCTGTTATACATGCATTTAGCGATAACCAAGATAATGAAATCACCTTTAATGTTGATCGCAACGAAAGTAGCTTGAGTATTCATTACTTCGATAATGGTATTGGCGTTGAGAAATCAATTCGCAAACGTATTTTTGACCCATTTGTAACCACTAAACGTGGTGAAGGTGGCAGTGGTTTGGGCATGCACCTAGTTTATAACTTAGTGACTCAAGCACTTGGCGGTAGCATCGTATACGATGAACTAGCTGACGAAGGGGCTCACTTTATTATTACTCTGCCATTGCAAGAAGGTGCAGCGTAATGAGATTAGTAAGTTGTATCTTATTAGCTTTGCTTGTTGTATGCCCTGCATTTGCCAAATCACCGGACCAAGTTAAATCAGCCTTTTTGTATCAAATTGCTAAGTTCACGAAGTTTAATGACCAAGTGAACCCTCCCCCTATTTCATTTTGCTTTTATGACTTAGATAAAGGCCCTGGGGCGTTCCTTAAAGATAGAAATGAACTGCAAATTAACAAAAAACCAATTAACGTTATATTAGTGAAAAAAACCCAGCAAATTTCTGAACTTTCTCAAGTTTGTGATATCACATACATTGATGAAACATTAGAAAATGATATACTTCCACTTTGGACCGATACAATTTCATTGGATACTTTAACTATAGGTGAAAGTATCAGCTTTTTAGAAAATGGCGGTATAGCCTCTCTGGTTCAAGAAGGAAATAAAATCCGACTGTATATCAATAAGCAGCACGTATTGCAGCATAACTTTAAAGTGCAATCTCGATTGTTAGCTATGGCTAAGTTTTATCCAAATTGATTTTACTTGTTAACAATTGGATCTAATCCTATAATCTCTAGTATTCGGTTTTGCTTGATAATACCGAATTTTTGTAAATAAAATTTCCGAAAAGGTTAATATACAATGCAAACGCCAGTCATTCTGATCGTAGAGGATGAAGACGTAACTCGACTAAACCTCGTTAGTTTATTTGAAGCTGAAGGTTACAAAGTTATTGAAGCCATTGATGGCGATGATATGCATGACAAGCTTACAAATAATGATGATGTGAACCTTGTAGTTATGGACATCAACCTACCAGGTAAAAACGGGCTAATCTTAGCGCGTGAATTACGTCAAAAACGTAACGTTGGTTTAATTTTCTTAACAGGTCGTGACAACGACGTTGATCGCATTTTAGGTCTTGAAATTGGTGCTGATGATTACATCACAAAACCATTCAACCCTCGCGAATTAACTATTCGTGCTCGTAACCTTATTTCGCGCACAGCTCTAGGTGGCGAAGAAGCGAATATCGAAACAAATGGTGTTATCACATTTAACGGTTGGGAACTTGATGAAAACAGCCGTTGTTTAACATCTCCAAGCGGCGACGCTAAACGTTTACCTAAAGGTGAATACCGCGCGCTACGCTTAATGCTTGACTCACCGGGCCGTATCTTCAGCCGTGAGCAATTAATCAAGCACATGACTGGCCGTGAGCTTCGCGCTAACGACCGTACTGTAGACGTAACAATTCGTCGTATCAGAAAACACTTTGAAAGCGATAACAGCACATCTGAGCTGATCAGCACCATCCATGGTGAAGGCTATCGCTTCATTGGTAAAATCGACAGCTAATTAGAATTAATCTTCTAGCTGTTGTAAGAATAATTGGAGGGCGTCACGCCCTTCATTTATTTTCACTGCGAGTTCATCAAGCCACTGTTGTAACTCTTCACTACTTTCTTCAAGCGCGCCATGTTCCATCTTCTTAGCATGTAACTGCACATCGTTTAAACCTACAGAGCCAGCTGCACCTTTTAATTTATGTGCCACCGATTTGTACTCTTCTCTATCATCTGCCGCTAACGCATCTGCCAGCTCAGTTTGGTACTGAGGATTTAACTTATTAAATAACTCACAACTGCGATTAAAGATAACCAGCCCCATTGAGCCTACAAAGTCTTCGATGGTTTCTATATCGAGCAGCTCAACGCGAATACCCGATAAATCTTTTTCAGTCACAGCTTTGATTGGCTCAGGCTGACAGTTTTGTTGCTGCTTGATATCAAATAACTCACCGAGCATTTTATCGAGTTTAGTGGTATTGATAGGCTTAGCGAGTGCACCTTGAATATTAATACCAGCAAGCTCTTCTTCGGCGCTACGCACGTTGGCAGTTAAGGCAACGATTGGTAAGTTATCAAAGTGTTCATCGTCACGAATTTGACGAGCAACTTCATCACCATTGATATCAGGTAATTGCATATCAAGTAAAACTAGGTCTAAGTCATCTTCTGTGTAGACAAACGACAGCGCATCCTCTCCAGTTTCAGCCCAAATAACTTCGTGACCACGCTGCTCAAGTAAGTTAGTAGCAATTTCAGCATTTAGCGGCACATCTTCCACTAAAAGAATGTTTAAGCTGCGTACCGCATAACTTTGCTCGGTAGGCGCAATACAAAGCTTAAGCGGTATTTCAACAACAAAAACACTGCCCTCACCTTCAGTACTGCTGACATTAATTTCACCTTTCATTGCGCTAACAAGTGCTTTTGTTACCGCAAGGCCGATACCAGAGCCAATAGCATTGGTACCGTTAATATCTGGTGCTTTGTAGTACATGTCAAAAATACGATGCAGCTGCTCTTGTGGAATACCTTGCCCCGTGTCGCTCACACGCATCACTAACCACGGACCATCGGCACGATTCTCACGACGACATTCAAGCTCTACATGGCCTTGCTGAGTAAACTTAACGGCATTATTGATAAGGTTCCAAACAACTTGGCGTAAGCGGGTCGGATCAAGAGATGCGTAAACATCCAGTGTGCCTTTACGTTTAATATTGAACTCAAGGCCTTTTTGTTCAGCAATTAAGCCTGCAAAATTCACTACGTCATTAATAAAGTCGGCCACATTGACTGAGTCAGCAACAATATCGAGCTGCTCACGGTCAATTTTATCCAAGTCGATAATATCGTTAAAAATATTGCCAAGGGTCTCGGCACTTGAAAACACCGTGTTACACCAACTACGTTGCTGTTTATCGAGTTCAGTATCAAGTAGCATGCGGGTTAAACCCACAATACCGTTAAGCGGCGTTCTTAATTCATGGCTTAAAGTTGCAATGAATTTCCCTTTATCTTTATAAGCTGCTTCAAGGGCTTGTGCTGCTTCTTTACGACTGGTGATATCACGGCCAAAGGCAAGTAAACCTATGTACTCACCTTTTTCATTAATAAAAGGTAACTTACGCATTTCAAACCAGCGCTTTTCACCATCAACGGGGTATTCAACGTCAAGCGTCAGAGCTTGATGGGTTTGAGATACTTTTTTGTCGGTGCGCAGTACTTCTGGTAAATAATCACTTGGGTAGATTTCTTCGACACTTTTACCAATTAGCTCATCGCTACTTTTACCTATCACTTGTTCAAACATTTTATTACAGCCAGCAAAAACACCATTGTTATCGCGGTAATAAAATAAATCGGGAGATGAGTCGACAATAGAGCGCAATAGCATGCCTTGTTGCGCAAGCTCTTGTTGGGTTTTCTTACGCTCGGCGATTTCGCGTCTAAGTTCTTCTATTGCTCTGTGCTTGGCATGAAACGCCATTTTACGCTCATCAATCTCTTCATTTAAGCGACTGATATTATCTTTTAGCGTTTGGTTGAGCAGTTTTTCTTGTTTGGTTGCGCTATCTAGGTAGCTATAGGAGGCTTCTAATTGGCGAATTGAGTTAAGCAGTACAGTTATTAAAATCGGCGATACCACCGCAGTGAAGAACATCACCGCTAAAACATCAACTAAAGTTACCGTTCCAACTGCTACATAATAAAACATGCACGATAAGATCAGCGACATGACCAATAATAAGGCATAACAGGCGGCGGCAGTTTTAAACTCACCATACTTAGAAATAAAGCTTGAGAGTGTGCGAGCCCACGGACTCAAAGAAGAATCAATCATATATAAAGCTTAGGCACATAATCGAAAAAAAACAGCATAGCTAATTTTATCACTATTCCTTTAGAAATATTCATATTGTGCGATAAACATAGAATTTTTTCATCAACGCCGCTTTTTTATATTTTTTCATGTAAAATACCGCGCTTTAATAATTGCAAAGAATGAGTATTACCATGCAAACCACAATGCCAGATATTGCTGATACGGCTCCCGCCTTACAAACAGGTAAATTAGACTGGGTTGGCATGGGCGAAATTGAACTTCCTTTCATTTTTGAAACTCGCAATATTGCCCCTGTAAATGTAATTGCCAAGGCACGCGCTTTTGTAAACTTGCATAAAGAAGACGCAAAAGGCATTCATATGTCGCGTTTATTTTTAGCCCTTGATACCTTATCAACCGAGCAGCAAGTTAATCCACAAACTCTTAAACAAGCACTTGATGCCTTTATTAGCAGCCATGATGATTTAAGTGACCAAGCACAAATCGAATTTAAATTTGAGCTACCTCTGCGTCGTAAATCTTTATTAAGTGGCAAAGTAGGTTGGAAAAACTACCCTGTTCATTTGATCGCTAAGATCAACCAAGGCACTGTAAGTTTTGAGTTAATGGTTGATGTTACTTACTCGTCAACATGCCCATGTTCAGCGGCTCTTGCTCGTCAATTAATTCAAAATGCCTTTAGCGAAAAGTTTGCAGAGCAAAATATTGATAAGCAAACTGTTTTAGAATGGCTAGGCACAACAGACGGCATTGTTGCTACACCACACTCACAGCGTTCAATTGCAAACGTGAAAGTAAAACTCGACAGCCAAATTGACAGTTTTGATGTGGTTGGCTTAATTGATGCTTTAGAAGCTGAGCTAAAAACGCCAGTACAAGCGGCAGTTAAGCGTGAAGATGAGCAAGAGTTTGCCCGCTTAAATGGTCAAAACCTCATGTTCTGCGAAGATGCTGCTCGTAAAATTAAAGGTTTACTTGAACAGCAAAGCTACGCAGATTATTGGCTGCAAATAAACCACTATGAATCACTTCATGCCCACGACGCAGTAGCTATCGCTGTTAAAGGGGTTGCTGGCGGATACACGGCTTAAAGATTTCGGGTGACTTCACACACTTAGGCACGCTAATTGCTATTAATTTTCAGTGTCAATTTGTTGTTGTGGAGTTACCGTATGGAATTCGCTTTATTATCAATTTTAGTATTAGTCGTAGTAGCCTCTGTTGTTGCGTCAAAGTTTACCGATGAAGGCGGAAACCCTTATCCTTTCACTCGTAAGCAAACTGTTTTTACGCAAGTTGAGAGTGCTTTTTTACATCTTCTAGAACGTGCTGTAGGCGACCAATATAAAATCGTCAGCCGCGTTAAACTCATTGATTTAATCGACTGTAAGCAAGGCTTATCTGTCAAAGCTAAGCGCGCTGCAATGGCTAAAGCCAAAAACAAACAGTTAGATTACGTGCTTATCGACAAAGACAAACTTACTATTGTTGCCGCCGTTGATTTAGTCAATAACACCAACCGCGACGGCCATAAAGCACAACGTGACTGGTTTGTTAGTGGCGCGTTAGAAGCGGCAGGCATCCCGCATATTCGCATGAAGGTAAAATCAGGTTATCAACCAAGAGAAGTGCGTGATGCAATCATGTTTAAACTTGGTAAACCTGCAGCAGCGCCTGCAAGACCTGCACGCAACCGCGTTACTAAACCTGCGGTATTATCACCATCACAAGCAAAAGCACACTCAACGGCGCTTGCAGAAATATAACCTGTCATAATATTGGCAAAAGCAGACTTTAAGGTCTGCTTTTTTGTTTGTTTCAGGCATTTTTAGGTATAATCATCCTATTCAATCTAAGGAATCAAATATTATGCACGTTGGTATTATTGGCGCGATGGAGCCAGAAGTAAAAATCTTACGCGAAGCAATGGTAAACCCAAGCATCATGACTAAAGCTGGTTTTACCTTTTACACCGGTGAACTAGCGGGTAACACAGTTACTTTAGTTCAATCTGGTATTGGTAAAGTGGCTTCTGCAGTAGCAACAACACTACTAATCGATAACTTCAGTCCAGATTGTGTGATCAACACAGGTTCTGCAGGTGGTTTTGAGCCATCGCTAAATGTAGGCGATGTGGTTATTTCTTCAGAAGTTCGTCACCATGATGTAGACGTAACTGCATTCGGTTACGAAATCGGTCAAGTACCACAAATGCCAGCAGGCTTTACTGCGCACCCTAAACTGATTGAAGCGGCAGAGCAAAGCGTAAGTCAAATCAGCGATGTTAAAACCATGATTGGCCTAATTTGTACTGGTGATTCATTCATGTGTGACCCGGTACGAATTGAAAAAACACGTGCTGAATTCCCAACTATGCTTGCAGTAGAAATGGAAGGTGCAGCAATTGCACAAGCTTGTCATGTGCTAGAAACACCATTTGTTGTTATTCGTTCAATGTCTGACATTGCTGGCAAAGAGTCGCCGCAATCATTTGAAGAGTATATCGAAACGGCATCTATCAACTCATCTAAAATGGTTGTTGCTCTTTTAGAGAAGCTAACATCGGTGAGTTTATAAGGTGATTGCAAATATTGTTCAAAACCATTTGGGCATTATTGTATTTTTTGTCGCGCTCTTAGCTGAGCGCTTCTTTCCTTTGGTTAGTTGGTATCATCCTAATACCTTTTTAACCGTTATTTTCTCTGCGCTTAGCGAGCGTTTATACAACCCAACGAACCCCAAAAGCTATCAATATTTAGCCTCAATCTTAGCTTTTACTCTCACCATTTTAGTGATAGTGACATTGGTTGTGCTGTTTTTAGAGTTTGCTTTTTACCCTGAGCTATTAAATGGCTTAATTTTATATTTGTTACTCAGTAGCCGCGCTCAAGAGAAGAAATCATTACGTATTGCCAGATTACTCAAGCTCAACCAAAAAGCGACTGCAAGAGAGCTACTAGCTAGCCTCGTTGCCCGTGATGTATCACGTTTATCAGCCCCAGGCATTTGCAAAGCAACCATGGAGTCACTGGTGCTACAAAGTGCGCGGCATTATTTTGCCGTTATATTCTTTTATCTACTTGGCGGCGCTATCCTTGCTTTGGTTTATCGTTTACTCACATTAATTCATCAAGCATGGCGAAAAAACCTAAAACCCAACAACCCGTTTTTGGCTCCCATTGCTAAGTTACTGTTTGTATTGGAGTGGTTACCCACTCGATTAGTTGCATTAACGATTGCAGCAACCAATGCCAGGAAACAATGTATTCATTATATAAAACACTATGGCAGACACTTTTATCAAACCAATACAGGATGGCTGTTAAGTGTTACATCGGCTGCTTTGCAAGTGCAATTAGGCGGCCCTGCCCTTTACCAAGGTGAGCGCTTTAATAAAATGCGTGTTGGGACCGATCGCTTACCAGATGCCGATGATATTCCTGCCTTAGTGAATCGCTTAAATCAAGCGAAAGCATTTTGGTTACTACTGATAGTCGGGATTGAAGTAATTGGCCTATTCACAAACTAATCAAAATATAAGCACAAAAAAACCAGCCGCAGCTGGTTTTTTTTATACCAATTAGCTTTATTAAGCTAAGGTGATTTTAGCAAACTTACGTTTACCTACTTGGTAAATCTGTGTTGTGCCTTTAGCAACTTCAAGCTTAGTATCCGTTACTTTCTCTTCACCATTAATCTTTACAGCACCTTGTTTAATCATACGCATTGCTTCTGACGTACTAGCTACAAGGTTAGCTTCTTTTAATAGATTAGTAATAAACACAGTATCTTCAGCAATTGTTACTGTCACTTCTGGGATCTCATCTGGTAATGCATTCTTTTGGAAACGCTTGATGAAATCTTGATGAGCACCTTCGGCTGCTTCTTCACTGTGGAAACGTGCAATCATTTCTTTTGCAAGCTCAATCTTGATGTCACGCGGGTTTGCACCATCAGCAACACGCTGTTTAAGCGCAGCAATTTCTTCGATAGATAATGCACTTAATAAGTCATAGTAACGCCACATTAGATCATCGCTGATAGACATTACTTTACCAAACATGTCGTTTGGCTCATCAGTAATACCAATGTAATTACCTAATGACTTAGACATTTTCTGAACGCCGTCAGTACCTTCAAGCAGTGGCATCATAAGTACTGTTTGTGGCTTTTGGCCTTCGTCTTTTTGTAATTCACGACCCATTAATAGGTTAAAACGTTGGTCTGTACCGCCAAGCTCAACATCAGCTTCTAATGCAACTGAGTCCCAACCTTGTACCAGTGGATATAAAAATTCGTGGATAGCAATCGATTGACCGTTGGCATAACGCTTTTTAAAGTCATCACGTTCTAGCATACGTGCTACTGTTTGACGCGCAGCCAGTTTAATCATACCTGCTGCACCTAAGTTCTCCATCCAAGCAGAGTTGAATGCAACAGTTGTTTTAGCAGGATCAAGAATTTTAAATACTTGCTCTTTATAGGTTTCAGCATTAGCTAAAACATCTTCACGAGTTAACGGTTTACGTGTTACGTTTTTACCCGTTGGATCACCAATCATACCGGTGAAGTCACCGATTAAGAAAATCACTTCATGACCTAAGTCTTGGAAGGTTTTCATTTTGTTGATAAGAACTGTATGACCTAAATGCAGATCAGGCGCAGTTGGATCGAAACCCGCTTTGATCTTAAGTTTCTTACCAGACTTTAGCTTTTCGACTAATTCGTCTTCAATTAATATCTCTTCTGCACCGCGTTTTATCTCAGCTAGAGCGGTTTGTAAATCCACTGTGTATTACTCCAAAAATTCAGCTACCGGGGCGTGGTGGCCTGTCAGGGTTATAAATATAGAACTAAAAACTTTAAAATTTAGCTAGTTAGCACCAAAAAGCGACACTAGAAAAAAGCCTAACTTAAATAGTTTAAGAAACAGCCCTGAAGGCAGCGCGCATGATTGTTCTTTATACCGCGTTATTGCAATTTAATGAAGGTACTTTAGTTAACTAATATAGATTTAGTTTAACCATAGGCATCTGCTGCAATTTTAACCAAAAAAGTTTAACGCGCTGAGCAATTCTAGCGTAAAATTGCGCCAGTTTAAATCTACAAAACACTGGTATTTGCTCTATTTTAGGTATATCCTGCGATATTAGTATTTAAATTTCTTGACAGCAGAAAAGGCACGATATGGTTCACGTAGTGCACAAACTTCCCAAAAAACACAAACTGCTTATTCTCGGTTTGGTTTCTGCTATTGTTGGCTTGGCATTATTGCCTTCTGAAAAAGCCACCGCTTCAAAGGATAACAGTGCAAAAGCACTTGAAATTGGCAAACGCTACGAATTACAAGTTAAAGTTGATGATAACGAAAAACTAACTGAGCTTAATTCACAGCAAGCAGCAGCAAAACTTCCAGAATACGAGCTTATCGACCATGAAGTACGAAATGGCGATAATTTAGCACTTATCTTTAAACGTGCGGGTTTCTCAGCGCAAACATTACACAAACTAGTTAACACCAACGCTGAAACTCGTAAGTTAACAAAAATTCACCCAGGCGAAATCTTAAGCTTTGCAACGGCTGAAGATGGTTCTCTAGCGCAGCTACGTTATGTGATCTCAAAAACAGATACCTTATACGTTACATTAAATGACGAAGGTAACTACGACACTTCTATCGATAGCAAAGAAATCGAAACGCTAAGTAAGTCGGCTGGCGGCGAGATCTCTAATAGTTTTTGGACGTCAGGCATTGCCGCTGGCTTGAGCGAGCGTCAAATTATGAATTTTGCTGACATCTTCGGTTGGGATGTCGACTTTGCTAATGACATTCGTAAAGGTGACCAATTTGGTCTAATTTATGAAGCTCACTATGTTGATGGTGAGTACATTGGTGATGGTAAAATTATTGCCGCAGAATTTATTAACCAAGGTGAGCGTTATACCGCTATTCGCCATACTGATGGTAACTTCTACACACCTGAAGGCCGTAGCATGAAAAAAGCCTTCTTACGTGCGCCAGTTAACTTTAAGTATATTAGCTCGAGCTTTAATCCGCGTCGTTTACACCCAGTGACCAAAACGGTAAAACCTCATAACGGTATCGATTACGCAGCGCGTACCGGTACGCCAGTTGTATCATCGGGTAATGGTAAAGTGATTAAAGCAGGCTACAGTAAATACAATGGTAATTATGTATTTATTAGCCATGGCACACAGTATGTGACTAAGTACTTACACTTAAACAAAAAGATGGTTAGAACTGGTCAGAAAGTGAAACAAGGCCAGAAGATTGGTACTGTTGGTGCGACAGGTCGTGTGACGGGCCCACACTTACACTATGAATTCTTAGTAAACGGTGTACACCGTAACCCTAAAACGGTCAAACTACCTAAATCAGAGCCTCTACCGCGCGATGAGTTAGCTAAGTTTAAACCGATTGCTGATAACTTCTTAGCTCAATTACAGCGTAACCGTGAGTTACAATTAGCGTTAAATAAGTAGTTAAGTAAACATGTAAAAGCCGCTTCAATTGAAGCGGCTTTTTTGTGCCAGAATAAATCTGGCTAAAACTATTATAGACTTTACTAAAATCAGTACTGATAGCACTGCGGGTTAATACTATTATTACCTTAAAAGAACATAGATAAGTTGAATAATCAGCGAAATCATCACCAGTGGCCAAATATACTTTGCATACTTTGTCGCGCCATCAAGCCCCATTTTAGACTGATACTTTTCAAGTAGCGGTATTAAAATAACCAAAGCAACAAAAAGGCATAATAAGATAATAAAAACATTCATGGCGGCTTCCTTACACAACTATCATTTAACTACAATTTCTTTAGGGTGACCCTAGTCTATAGGCAAAAAAAAGCGCAGTAAAATTACTGCGCCAGTCGGTTGGAAGTAAATCGACTTAATCGTGTTATTAGCCAACAATCGCTAACAAAATACCTGCTGCAACGGCACTTCCTAATACCCCTGCTACGTTTGGTCCCATGGCATGCATTAACAAGAAGTTATGCGGGTTGCTCTCAAGGCCTACCTTATTAACCACACGTGCTGCCATTGGTACCGCTGACACACCTGCTGCGCCTACTAATGGGTTGATTGGCGATTTAGAGATCTTATTAAGACCTTTTGCCATAAACACCCCTGAAGCTGTACCGATTGCAAAGGCTAAAGCACCTAACACCAAAATACCGATTGTTTCTACGGTTAAGAACTTATCGGCTGCAAGCTTTGAGCCTACCGCTAAGCCTAAGAAAATGGTGGTAATGTTGATGATTTCGTTTTGTGCACTATTGCTTAAACGATCAACCACACCTGATTCACGCATCAAGTTACCTAAGCAGAACATACCTACCAGCGGTGTTGCCGCAGGTAAAAACAAGATAGTTAAACTAAGCACCATTAATGGAAAAACAATTTTCTCTTTTTTCGATACTGTACGAAGTTGCGGCATTTGAATTTCGCGCTCTTCTTGCGTTGTTAGTGCGCGCATAATTGGCGGCTGAATAATTGGCACAAGTGCCATGTATGAATAAGCCGCTACTGCGATTGCACCAAGTAAATCAGGTGCCAACTTAGATGCTAAGAAAATAGCTGTTGGACCATCTGCCCCACCAATAATGGCGATGGCCGATGCATCCTGTAGCGAAAATTCAAAGCCAGGAATAAAGTTAAGTAGAATTGCACCAAATAAAGTAGCAAAAATACCAAACTGCGCAGCCGCGCCCAACAGCAACATACGCGGATTTGCTATCAGGGCACTAAAGTCTGTGAGTGCACCCACGCCCATAAAGATCAAAAGTGGGAATACCCCAGAGTCAATCCCGATATGGTAAACGTAATATAAAAGACCACCCGGCTCAGATAACCCAGCAACTGGGATATTAGTTAAAATAGCCCCAAAGCCGATAGGTAATAACAACAGTGGCTCAAAGTTACGGGCGATTGCTAAATAGAGTAACAAGCAACCAACCGCAATCATGATCAATGCTGGAAAAGTAAAGTTAGCAATACCCGTGGCATGCCAGAGGTTTAAAACACCATCCATCCTCTGTCTCCTATGCCAGTGCGATTAGCGCATCGCCAGTGGCAACAGAGTCGCCTTCTGCTACTAATACTTCAGCTATTGTGCCTGAGTGTGCAGCGCGAACTTCTGTTTCCATTTTCATCGCTTCCATAATGATAACCACATCACCTTCATTTACTGTTTGGCCAGCTTTTACCTTCACTTTGAAAATATTGCCTGCTAACGGCGCGTTTAAGGTTTCGCTAACAGACGCTGAAGCTGACTGAGGAATTAACTCACTGTCTTTTAGGGTTACTTCTTTGAGCTCACCACCTTGCGCTACAACGACATCGTAAACTTTGCCATCAACTTTAACGCTGTATTGCTCTGCTTTTGCAGAGCTTGTAGAGGCTGGCTTAGTTTCTGACTTAGCGACTTCACCCGTTGGTATTGCTTCAAACGCATCAGGGTTGTTACGGTTTTTAATAAACTTAAGGCCGATTTGAGGGAATAATGCGTAAGTAAGCACATCATCAATCACGTCATCAGCAAGCTCTAAACCTTGCTCTTTAGCTTCACTTAATAACTCTGCTTCAAGCTTCTCAAGTTCAGGTTCAAGCTTATCAGCAGGACGGCACGTAATTGCTTCAGCCCCCTCTAGTACACGCTCTTGTAGCTCTTTATTCATTGGCGCCGGTGTTGCACCATACTCGCCTTTGAGTACACCTGCAGTTTCTTTTGTGATGGTTTTATAACGCTCGCCAGTCAGTACATTGAGTACCGCTTGAGTACCTACAATTTGCGACGTTGGTGTAACTAGAGGAATGTAACCTAAGTCTTCACGTACACGCGGGATCTCAAGTAATACTTGATCAAGCTTATCAGCAGCACCTTGCTCTTTAAGCTGATTTTCCATGTTAGTTAACATACCGCCAGGTACTTGGGCTAATAAGATACGACCATCAACACCTTTAAGGCTGCCTTCAAATGCAGCGTATTTCTTACGTACATCACGGAAATAAGCGGCAATTTCTTCTAACTCATTTAAATTAAGGCCGGTGTCACGCTCAGTGCCTTCTACAATTGAAACAATAGTTTCTGTGGCACTATGACCGTAGGTCATACTCATTGACGAAATCGCCGTATCAAGCATATCGATACCCGCATCGATTGCTTTTTGGTAAGTTGCAGTACTTAAACCTGTCGTCGCGTGACATTGCATTGCGATAGGAATAGATACAGTTTCTTTTAAGCCTTTGATCAATTGTTCGCAATCATATGGCTTTAATAAACCCGCCATATCTTTGATACAAATTGAATGACAACCAAGATCTTCTAGTTGTTTTGCAAGCTCAAGCCACATATCAAGCGTATGGACTGGGCTTACTGTGTACGAAATAGTACCTTGGGCATGAGCACCTACTTTAACTGCAGCTTTAATGGCAGTTTCAAGGTTACGTACATCGTTCATCGCATCAAAAATACGGAAAACATCAACACCGTTTTTGTGGGCACGCTCAACAAACTTTTCGACTACATCATCAGCATAATGACGGTAACCTAGAAGATTCTGTCCGCGTAGTAGCATTTGTTGCTTAGTGTTTGGCATTGCCGCTTTTAGCTCGCGAATACGTTGCCAAGGATCTTCACCTAAATAACGGATACACGAGTCAAACGTCGCACCACCCCATGATTCAATTGACCAGTAACCCGCATTATCGAGTTTTTCTGCCATGGGTAGCATATCGTCTAAGCGCATACGCGTTGCCAAAAGAGACTGGTGTGCGTCACGCAATACTAATTCGGTTAATTTTAATTTAGCCATGTTTAAGCTGCCCCGTTATTTTTGTTTATTTCGAAATTGAGCAATTGCAGCGCTGATTGCTGCAATATGTGCCTGTGGCACACCCTGTTGAGGTTGAATTTTTGCTGTACGCGTAGGTTCTGCAGTTGCAGGATCATCAAATCGACCCACTACCTTTGACATTAAAGTGACTGCTGAAATCAAAATAGTCAGAAAAACAAACACGCCTACCATGCCTGTCACCATCAAACTGGCCGCAGTGGTGAGTAATCCACCTATATCCATACGACTCCCCTCGCTTACTTAAAATAAAAAGTTATTTTTGTTAAATAATTATGCACCAATAATAACAAACAAAATTCATTTGTATAGCACCATTGTAAATTGGTAAAACCAATTAAATTTAAAATAACATGACGCACATATAATTAACACCCTACTATTAGCGCATTTAAAGCCCCGTTATAGATGATATAAATAGTCAATATAGCCAAACGTTATATGTTCAGCTATTAACCAATCATAGTAAAAAGCCTAAAAACCACGCACAACAAGGTGTTAGAGCTATTACCTTACAATAAAGTTAAATTGGTCTTACCAATAATCACAGAAATACTCTTTTTCTTCATTCAGCTCAATATGAAAAAATATCACTATGAATAAGTTACATGCTTACTCGTAAAAGTTACCAAATGATGAACCCTCTCAAGAACAACAAAAACACCCAACCCGTTGAAATATATAAAATAAAACTTATGGCACAGAACTCGCTTTAGTTACATCGAACTTAAGAAAATTTAAATAGCCAAGGAGACCACTATGTTACGCTGGACAATTACTTTTTTAGTTATCGCGTTAATCGCAGCAGTGTTAGGTTTTGGCGGTATCGCAGGAGCCGCTGCAGGCATCGCTAAGATTATCTTTTTTATATTTTTAGTATTACTAGTTATTTCGCTGGTATCAGGAGCACTTAGAGGCAGTGTCCCTAAGTAGTTAAAAGCAGATAACCACTTACTTTATTTTAAATTTACAAGGAATTTCATTATGAAAAATTCAACTTTAAAAGCCGCTACTATCGCCCTATTTTCAGGTTTATTCATCATGGGTTGTGAAGACAACTCTGCTGAAGACGCAGGTGAGCGTATTGATGAAGCAATTACTGATACACAAAATGCAGTTGAAGATGCATGTGAAGAAGTAAAAGAAGGTGTTAACGCAGAAGAAACTAACTGCTAACAACACACCTTACTTAAGAAAAGCGGCCAAGTGCCGCTTTTTTGTGTATGCAAGTTAGCAAGTTAGCAAGTTAGCAAGTTAGCAAGTTAGCAAGTTAGCAAGTTAGCAAGTTAGCAAGTTAGCAAGTTAGCAAGTTAG
>NZ_LKDX01000061.1:0-22120 GCF_001401795.1 Pseudoalteromonas sp. P1-26
CATCTAATAAGAATCGCTTTATTATTTAGACGCTTAGCTTTTGCTATATCAATGTGAAGAACCAGATGAGTGTGATTACTCATTACAGCGTAGGCGCAAATATCAATACAAAATATTCGCCCAAGTTGAAGTAGTTTCTTTTCAACCCAATCGCGCCTATGTTCATATGAACGACCCGTTAGTGGATCTTTTCCGCACAAATAAGCGCGACGAACGCAGCGTGAAATACAATGGTAGTAAGGCGTGTTTGAAACGCTAATTAAGCTTCTACGGGGGGTTGCCATGCTCTTCTCCTCCATGAGTTGAACAATTTAAGTTTAGTCATAATTATGAGAAGTGAGAAATATTAAATTGGGTGTCTAGTTAGAGGTTATTTTTTCATAGGTTTAACGCTGTGAAGTAATAGAAATTAATGTGGGTGTCTAGTTAGTAAAGTAATTGATTATTTGATCCCATAGTTTTGGTTATGGGATCAAATTTGGTCATTGGAGTGAGTAAGCTAAGGAGAGCGAGTTATTTTATAAACACTCTAAACCCCCATGCTGGAATTGTTAGTTCTGTTGTGTGAGTAAATTCTATTGCCTGTTTTGAGAAAGCATCTGTGTACTTACCCAAAAACAATGGCTCTTTAAAGTTAACTGTTTGTGGCTCTTTCGATAAGTTGAATACGGCAAATACTTTATCTTTTCCTTTTGCACGAACAAAGCTAAGCACCTGTTTTGGTGCGCTGTTTGGCACATGTACCATGCGGCCGCCAAATTGGCCATTCCACAGTGCTTCATTACTATGTTTGAGTGCAAATAGTGATTGGTATAAATCACCAATAGGGTGCTTTTTCCATTTGATTGGGTCACGTTCGAAAAAAGCGAGGCGTTTATCGTTACCTGCTTCTTGGCCGTTGTAAATCATAGGGAAGCCTTCGCCAACGACAGATAATGTAATGACGGCTTCAAGTGCAGCGCCATAGTTTTCGAACATGGTGCCTTCCCATGCATTTGTGTCATGGTTGGCAACACCCACAAGGCGGTAAGCCTCGGCTGGGAATGCACTTTCGTTCCATGAGTAATAAACGAAGAGGGCGCTGACATCTGCATGGCCGTTGACTATTTTGTGCATGTGTTCAGACCATGACCACGCGTAAGTCATATCAAAGGCTTCAGCATGTAAATCACGAGACTCCCATTCTGCCAGCATTAATACTGGTTTTATTTCATCGAGTTCACGACGGACGTTATTCCAAAAGTCTACGGGCACAAAGCCTGCCACATCACAGCGATAGCCATCAATACCGACTTCTTTTACCCAATATTTCATCGACTCTGTCATGTACTCACGTACTGCAGGTTTTGAATAATTAAAATCGATAATGTCAGACCAATCCCACCACGGTGTCGGTCTAAATTGGCCTTTGTAGTCTCGGTCGTACCAATCGGGGTGCTCATATCGAAGCCAATTATCCCAAGCACTGTGATTTGCTACCCAATCTAAAATGATATACATCCCCATTTCATGGGCTTTGTTCACAAATGCTTTAAGGTCTTCTAATGTGCCAAACTCTGGGTTTACTTTACGGTAATCTTTTACAGAATAAGGGCTACCTAAACTGCCTTTTCGGTTTTCTTCACCAATCGGGTTTATGGGCATAAGCCAAATAATATCAACGCCTAACTCTTTCAAGCGTGGCAATTGCTGCTGTGCAGCATTAAAGGTGCCTTCTTTAGTGAATTGGCGCGTATTTAATTGATAAAGCACCGCATTTTTTGACCACTCAGGATGAGTAAGCTTTACGTAAGGCTTGGGCTCATAGGCACTGTTTGAAGTTTTAGTGTGTGTACATGCAGTAGGTAGGCTTAGTAATAATATAAGCAAACTTTTGGTTAGCAATGAATTCATATCAGGCCTTGTTGTCGAATTAAGGTGTTGCATGAAAAAACAACACTTCGACTAAATATATACCCTGAGCTAATATTTACAATTAAATGCATACGTATTCACAATGTGGTTACATAATCGATTAAGGTCTTATTTAAAAGCTTAATTAGAGGTAGGTGGTAGCTAAATACTTAAATGATTAAATAGGGTGGGGAAATATCTAAAAACGACAGCAAGAAAAAGCTAAGCTGTCGTTTAAATATGCCGAGCTAGGCTGAAATCATAAAAGTAGATTTACTGGCATCCCAACTGATCAGTTTTTTAATTTCCAGCTCTTTTATAATGGTTAGTAATTCAGAGTCACTTAGGCAGCAGCCTTGTTTTAGTTTATCGAGTGATATCTCTTTATTACGGCTATGAAGCTTAGAGGCCAGCATAATACGGTAGATTAATTTTGACTTACGGTTCATAACGCATCTCCTCCACATTTTTGTTGATAGCATTTTAATTGCTACTTGGTTTTATAATTTGGTCTAATGTGTACTGATGATTTTTTCGACTATGAGGGATCTTTTTAGCCAAGTCAATCAATATAGGATAAAAATCATACGATATTGAATCAGCAGGGGAAACGTTGAAGTAAACTTGTAATTTATTGAAAATAAATAGAAATTAATGATTTTTCTGCTTGGGAAGCCTAGTCTATGAGCTCGTCGCGGCTAACAGCAATCACGTCATGCAGTGCTTTAAATAGTAAATGCTTTTCAATAGGTTTGCCTACGTGGCCATTAAAACCACAATTCATGTATTCGATGATATTTTCTTTCATCACGTTGGCAGTCAAGGCAATAACTGGCACCTCTTTATCAATGCTGCGAATATGTGAGCAGGCTTCGATACCCCCCATAGTAGGCATTTGTATATCCATTAAAACTAAAATGGGATTGAGTTGTTTAAATAGCTCGACTGCTTCAGCGCCATCTTTTGCAAAGTGAAGATCAGCGTTGGTTTCTGCAAGCATCGACTTGATGATCATGGTATTGAGCGGGTTATCTTCAGCTATTAATAAGGTTTTAGCCGATAAGACAGGTGCGGTTACATCGGTAAAGCTATCATGTAAGTGCTGCTTTTCAGATACTTTGAGCGGTAAATAAACCGTGAAATGGGTGCCTTTACCGAGTGCGCTGTCTACATCAATACGACCGTTCATACGGTTAATGAGATTAGCGGTGATCGACATGCCTAATCCTGTCCCGCCAAAACGCCGCGTTATGCTGTTATCGGCTTGCTGAAAACGGTTAAACAGGTGCATTAAACCCTCTTTATTCATACCAATGCCAGTATCAATCACTTCTATCTCAACACCTTGCTTTTGGTTTTGCGAAGATTTATTAATCTTTACTTGCACGCCACCTTGCTCGGTAAATTTAACGGCGTTAGAAACCAGATTTAAAATAATTTGCCGAACCCTAACTGGGTCTCCTACCCATAAATCTTCAACGTCATCGTCTATATCTATATTTAATTCAATTGCTTTTTCGTTACAAAGCGGCAGAAAATCAGAATTGATTGACTCAACGACCTTCGACATCGAAAAATCTACCTGTTCAATATAAAGCTCGTTCGCCTCCATTTTCGAAAAGTCTAAAATATCGTTGATGATGGTAAGGAGTGAGCGACAAGAAAACAACGCCTTAGAAACAACTTCTATATTTTTCGGTTTTTGAATGTTCGGCTGCAAAATTTGTAAAAGCCCCATAATGCCATTAAGTGGGGTGCGTATTTCATGACTCATGTTGGCTAAAAATTCTGATTTTATTCTCGCGCCTTCTAAAGCTCGCTCAGTAAGCTCAATTTGTTGTTTATAAGAGTTTGAGAGTTTTCTAAAGTAAATAAGCAATATGCTGGTGAGCAATATGATTGTTAACACATGCACGATGTAAGCAATTTGGAAGTTTTCATCAATGGCGATGCTTTTATCTTTAAGCATTAAGTTTACATGTTGCTCGAACGCGGCAAGTGCCTTCAAAGCAGCTGTGTCATCTACTTTTACTATAGAGTCTATTTGCTCGCTTGTCGCGCCATCAGCAATCATCTTTAAAACAATATCGACTTTACTTTCATAATCACTGACCGTTTTTTTAACGTCAGTAAGCGCAGTCTGATCGTATTCTTTTATTGCGCTAAGCTTGGCAAGGATCTCTTTTATTTCGATGAGTTCCTTTTCAATGGGGGGAAGATACAGTTCTGTATTTTTTCTGAGCACTAGGTTTTTAAAATGGTGAATAAAGCCACCATACCCGAGTTTTTGAATTAGCTTGTCGTGAAGTACATAAACGTTAGCGGCGGTTTTTGAATAGTCATGCCATTGTGAGTCGACATTTTTGTAAAAGAATAATGAGGTAACAGTGAGCGACGTTAATAATGCAATCACTATAATTGCATTCATTTTTAACTTGTTTTTAGTTTGCTGCAACGCTTTTGTCATCAGTTTACCGCACCTATCTGTTGTTAATTTAAGCATAGCAGTATTTTTTTTGTTCACATAAGAAGGGCCTAAAGTCAGAACGATTTTTTATGAGAACAAAAAAACCTTAACAACTAAGGTAAAATTAATTTAAAGCGAATAATTAGCTCTTCATAAAAAACTTTGCAATCAATTACACTGTACTTTTTTTGTACTTGCTGTATCTTAAGTTGGTACGCAATTTTTATGATTTAATTGAGTGTAAGTCACACTCATTGTTAGGTGGAGTAAAGGATATGCACGCGCAAACAGTCAAAGAATCAATAGCAACTATTCAATCAGGTGTCGCAAAAGCGGATGGTAAGCTTTTAGTTACAGAACAAGAAATTGTTTTTGAACCGTTTAATAAAGAATTAGGCTTAGGTCCATACACACTTTCACGAGCGCACATCAATAACGTTGATAAGTGTTCAGGTAAAGGCGCGGGGATTCTACCAATTACAGCAGATGGAATTCGCATTACTTTAAATAACAACGATGTATTTGAGTTTATTTTAGTAAACCCAGATGAGTGGCTTAGCGTACTTGCTCACTAAGCAAATCTTCAAAAAGACGGCATATAATAGCAACTTGCTATAATATGCCGTGTTAGCTTTTCAATAATTAATCTTCCTTTCTTCGCAACACATTGATCTCAAACAATACTAAGGCAAAGTTCCTAGGTTATTTTACACATCTAAACCATTAAATTGCTCGTTGCTTATTAACGGAGGCTCTTGGGCAAATGATCAACTTAGATGAACAACGCCTAGTTTCGCTTGAACGCGGTTTTCATATTCCACCAAAACCTGAACTATTGAGCCAAATTGCTGATGAAATGCAAAAGTCGGATGCAAGCTTAGATAAAATAGCTCAGCTAATATCAAGAGACATCAGTCTTTCAGCTTTATTATTAAAAACAATAAATAGCCCGGTGTTTGGTTTACAACGCACCATTAGTGATATACGCCAAGCGGCGATGTTTTTAGGCTTAGATCAGCTTAATCGGCTAGTAACCTTGGCCTTGCTTAAGCAAAATTTTAAAGGCAATGCCTGTATTAGCTTAGAGCGCTTTTGGGATGAGTCAGTTGAAGTTGCGAATGCCTGTGTGCAGCTTGGTAACAGTTATAAGTCATTAATGCCAGTGGACGAACTTTATTCATTAGGGCTTTTTCATAATGTCGGTATTGCGGCTATGGCATTAAAATTTAAAGATTATGTTGAGGTTCTTAAGCAAGCAAATTTAGCTAAAGAGTATGCGATTACCGACCTAGAACAAGCACGTTATCAGTGCGACCACGCGGTGATTGGCTATTTTATTTCGGTATCTTGGCACCTACCTAAGCCACTTTGTCACGTTATTTTAAATCATCATAACACGCACTTTTTAGAGCAAAACAATGATGAACAACAACGTATGGCGTACGCCATCTTAAAATGTGCAGAGAGTGCTGTGGACTATGCCCGCCACCAACAGTATTCGAGCGAGTGGTTCAAAATTAAAGAGCAGTGCTTTGCAGAGCTGGGTATTGTTGATCAAGATTTTGCCGATATGGTCGAAGATTACGTCGACAATGCGATGGCAAGTTAAAGCCAATTAGCGTTTATTTCCTATCATCTTAACTTCGATGAGTTTGCGAGTGGTGAGTTATCATCACTCGCTTTTTTTATCTTGACCTTAAAGTGAGCTTTAAAGTTAGAGTTTTTGTATCTTAATGAATAACGAGGTGCAAAATGACAACTATCAAAAACCTAATCTTATTGCTTGCATTACTAACAACAAGTTACGTAGAAAGCGCTACTAAAACAATTGAGCTGGCAGGTGAAAAAGTGCCTGTTGTTGAAGGTGGTTTGTATGACCAATATCGCTCTAACCCCCCATTATCAGTGATAGCTGAGCAGGCTCCCAGTGTTGATTTGTCATGGTTTAAAACCATAAAAAAGCAAAAAGTAGACATGGGCTTTGAGTCTTACTCACCAAATTTTTACTATAAGAACAGTAAAATTACTGCAGTATTCAGCGCGGATCTTGATGTATTAACCTCATTGATCCCAGCCAGTGTTTTAGAGCATGTTGAGCCAATAAGTTTATGGCCAGGGCGAGGGTTAGTTGCAATAACGGCTTATGCTTATCATTACTGCGATAATGATACATACAATGAGCTAGCCATTTCAGTGATCACCACCAAGCCAGATTCGTGGAATTTAGGCGTTATTTCGTTACTTAATAACCAATGGAATGATGACTTTTGGGGTGTTGTTTTAAAGCTACCCGTTGATACAGAGCTCGCGAGAGTGCGTGGTGTAGTGGGCTATAATCTACCTAAATGGACCACTAAAATTAGCTATAAAAATACTCCTAAGACACTTACGTTTTCATTATTTGATAATGCCACCAATCAGCCTGATGTGATCATCACAGGTAAAAAGCTAAGCGATGAATCAACCGATGAGAAATTTGTTCGAAATAGTTTTATGAATCACAATCAACAAGGGCAGTTAACAACGGGCTATGCGGATAATCGATATTTACGCTATGCATCAAGCACATCTGATGAAGATGTAAGCCTTGAGCTGCGTCAGGGAGAATTATCACAGTTTATTCGCTCACTTGATTTAGGCAGTATGATCAAATATGAGTACGTACCTGATTTTCAAAGTGCGTTATATGCACCAACATACTTTAAAGCTAAACCCTAGACAGGAGTTACACAATGAAAATAGGTGAGCTTGCAAAACGAACGGGTCTTAGCGCGTCTAAAATTCGTTTTTATGAGGATATTGGTTTACTAAAAATGGTTGAGCGTAAAGCAAATGGCTATCGCTCGTATCCTGAAGAAGCTGAAGTCGTTTTAAACTTAATAGTCAGTGGGCAACAAGCCGGTTTTAGCCTAGATGAATTAAAAGCACTGTTACCGGCGGATTTATCTGGTTGGCAACATGCTCACCTTATTGATGCATTAAAACAAAAAGTGATGGATATCGAGCAATTACAAGCAAAGTTAGCCGAAAATAAACAGCGCTTAACAGCGATCCTCGCAGAAATTGATGCAAAGCCAGATGATATGGATTGTGCAGATAATGCTAAACGTGTTCTGACACAAATGGGGTTAAAAAATGACAAATAGCTATTGACCTTAAAGTTTACTTTAAGCTTATAGTTTTGACATTCCCAACTATGGAGACTGTTATGACCTTATTTTCTGAACTTAAATTACCGAATGGTTCTGTTATTCCAAATCGTGTTGCAAAAGCAGCGATGGAAGAAAACCTAGCTGATGCAAATTTACTTCCATCAACTCAGCTTTTTAACTTGTATAAAGCATGGGCTGACGGTGGTGTAGGGCTTATTATTTCGGGCAATGTTATGGTTGATAGTAAAGCGATGACAGGCCCAGGTGGAGTGGTATTAGAAAATGATAAACACCTAGCTTTATTTCAGCAGTGGGCAAAAATAGGGCAGGCAAATGGTGGACAGTTCTGGCTGCAAATTAATCATCCTGGCCGACAAATGCCAGCAAGTTTGCAGCAGCAAACATGGGCGCCTTCAGCAGTGGAAATGGACATGGGTAAAATGTCGAGTTACTTCTCGGCACCTAAAGCGATGGATGAAGCCAAAATTCAAGACATCATCACACGGTTTGTAAAAACAGCGACATTAGCCGAAAAAGCTGGTTTTTCGGGTGTTGAAGTGCATGCGGCGCATGGCTATTTATTGAGCCAGTTTTTATCTCCTTTAACTAACAAGCGAAGTGATCAATGGGGTGGAAGCCTTGCTAATCGCGCTCGATTGTTAATTGAAATTGTTAAGCAAATTAAAGCCGCAACGAGTGAGCATTTTGCGGTTGCGGTAAAACTAAACTCAGCTGATTTTCAACGCGGTGGTTTTACTCTTGACGAGGCCAAGCAAGTGGTTGTTATGCTAGGTGAGTTAAATGTTGATTTAGTTGAGCTTTCAGGTGGTAGTTATGAAGCGCCAGCAATGCAAGGCAGTGCACGGGATGGCAGAACGTTGGCTCGTGAAGCGTACTTTTTAGAGTTTGCTAAAGAAATTCGTGAAATTGCGACGATGCCAATTATGATCACAGGTGGCATTAAACGTAAATCAGTGGCAGATCAGGTTATTGCAGAAGGCGTCGATATGGTCGGTATTGCGACAGCACTTGCAATTGAGCCAGCATTAGTTGATAAGTGGCGAAATGGCTCACACGTTACACCAGAACTTGCAGCAATTACCTGGAAGAATAAACCACTTGCCTCGGTTGCGAATATGGCAATGGTAAAGTATCAATTAACGCGTTTGGGTAAGAACAAACAGGCAAATCCTAACGTTTGGCCAATCTGGGCGTTCATAAAGCAACAAATTAATGATGTATTTAGAGTAAAGAGGTACCTAAAATTTATCCGCAGTAACGGCTGAACTGAGTGTACATTTTTGCTCAGGCAAGGCATCATAGCTTTTTCTAGGGAGAGGTTATGATGCTTAAATCTTTGTTACCACTGGTTTTATGTACCAGCTCTGCAATGGCTGCAACAAGTCTGCCGGATAATCGCCATATTGTTGTTAAAGGTGAGGCTGTTGTGCGTACCGCCCCCGACAGGGCTGATATCACGTTAGAGTTTGAAGCTGTAAAAAGCGAAAGTGTGCAGGCTAAGCAGCAAGTCGATGCTCAAGTAAATGAACTCCTGGCGGGCTTAAATAATTTCTCTATAGACGAAAAAAGTATCTCTGCGGGGCGGATATTTGTAGAGCCCAATATGCGCTATGACGAAAACGATAACCATGTTAAAGATGGTTTTCGAGCCACGCGTAAGGTCAAAGTCAGCCTTAAACAACTCTCTCTTTTGGACCGATTTTTAAATTTTGTGCTTAAAGTGGGTGTCAATCAAATCGAGCAAATTCAACTTTTATCAACCAAAGCTTCAGATTACCAGCAAGCCGCTCTTGATAAAGCAGTAGCGAATGCCAAACAGCAAGGAAGTAGCCTTGCTAGCTCATTCGAAGCGAAACTTGGTCGGGTGTATAGTATTCAATCGCAAGAAGTAGGTAGTCACTTTGGCTATGGTAGCAACACAAATATAGAACGAATTATGGTAACGGGCTCACGTATTAATACCGTACCAGAAGGTAAGTATTTACAAGAATCGATTACCTTCAGAGCAAGTGTCAATGTTGTGTTTGATTTGGTAGTAGAGTAATTGATGAAGTTTTTAAAGCACAGCGTTTATCTATTCATTTTGTTGATGGCATTCAGTAGTTTTGCTGCAACAAAACACATAAAAATTGTCAAACCTGTGGTTGCGGCGTTTAAGAAGGGTGATAAAGCTGCCATTGCCAAGCGAGTGCATTATCCACTGCAGCGTAAAGAGCCGCTACCAGCAATTGAAAATGAACAAATGCTTATAGAAAACTTTGAGCAAATTTTTGATAAAGAGTTTGTTGAAAAAATCGTGAACTCAAATATTCGCCATGATTGGGAAATGATGGGTTGGCGCGGCATTATGTTTGATTCAGGCAAATTGTGGTTAGACTTTGATGGCTCTATTTGGGCTGTGCCTTATGAATCAGAGTCAGAAAAAGCACAACGCGAAGTGCTGATTGACGAGCAAAAACAAGCATTACACAAAAGCCTTCGTGAATTTACAAAGCCGATACTAACCTGGCAAACAAAACAGCATTTAATTCGTATCGATGAACTGGCAGGTAATCATTACCGCTATGCAGCATGGGAAACAGATCAATCTATGCAAGATGAGCCAAGCCTTGTGATCACCGGCGGTACGTTAAGTTTTGATGGCAGTGGGGGCAATCATTTTTACACCTTTACTAACAACGGTTATCGTTATGTCTGTCATGTTACCGTGCTTGGTACTGAGCACTCACCGCCGGGGCTTTTAGAGGTATTTAAAAATAATGTACAGATATTGTCTGAGCCTGCTTCAAGTTTTTAGGTTGTTTTTCTTGTTTTGAACTACACTTATCCTTTCTAAGGAGCCTCTTATAAAGGAGTAAGTTGTGGGTACAAAATTTTGGATACTAAGAACCACTAAAGTTTTTACGCTGGTGGCAATTTTGTTATTTATGGTGGAAATTCTAAAAGGTCACGAGACAATGAGCGCATTAGGCTTTGCGCTACTTTGGTCATTTATTGCAACGGCCATTTTTATCGCAACCCGTTTATATCATTCATCTAAAGGGCGCCACTGTGCACTTTGTAATGACACCCCTGATGATAAAAAAGCGAGTTAGCATAGGTTATTAACAAGCACGCCGCCCCATACCAACGCACAAATTGTTAGAGCAATCAGTACGGCTGCGGATCCTAAGTCTTTAGCTAGGCCTGATAATGGATGAATTTCAAGGCCTATTCGGTCTATGGCGGCTTCAATTGCCGTATTGACGACTTCAGCAAACATCACAAATAGCACAGATACAAGCAGCATGATTTTTTCATACAGGCTAATCTGCCAGACAAAAACCACTGCTATTGCAAGGATTAACAGTATCAGCTCTTGTTTAAAAGCAGACTCATGCTTTGCTAACCAGGTGAATGCTCGTTGGGAGTTTTTGAATGCGAGGCGAATACGTTTAATGCCAATGGGTTTGTTAGTGCTATCAAATTGCATAGTATGAAGTCTCTATTTCGTTAGCTTTGAGTTGAGCAAGCATTAAAGATATCTTGCTCTGGGTGATATTCAGTGCTTTGTACATGGGTTAAGCCAAGCAGGGTGTCAAAAATGTTATCGTGTGAAAAAGCATGGTTACGCTGCTGTTCGATACATTGATTAAAGCGGGTATCGGCTAGTTTATTACTCCAAAACAGCATAGGCACTTGAGTTTGCTCTTTAGGTGCTAATGCATACGGGAAGCCATGTAAGTACAAGCCTTTTTCACCCAGTGATTCACCGTGATCTGAAACATACAGTAGGGCTTTGTCATTCGCCTTACTGCTTTGCAGTAAATTAATAAGTTTACTCAGCACTAGGTCGGTATAAGCAATGGTATTATCATATGTATTGGTAAGTTGCTCACTGCTACAGTTTTGGATATCGCTACGTGGGCAATCAGGCAAGAATTTGCTGTCTTTTTCTGGATAGCGTCGATAGTAGGTTGGTCCATGTGAACCAATCATATGTAGTACAACTAATTGGTGCTTCGCATGACTTTTGGCAAGCTTTGCAGCTAACTCTTCAACCAGTACTTCATCAAAACAATAGCGTCCGTCACAAAGTGGGTTGCTCTTTGTTGGTTCTACCGTTTCTGAGTTTACCCGTACGCAAACCCCTTTACAGCTGCTATTGTTATCAATCCACGTTACTTCGACACCACTTCGTTGAATGATATCTAGGGCATTTTCTTGGCTTTGCGCGATGCGCGAATCATAGTGATTGCGGTCTAAGCGCGAGAACATGCAAGGTACAGAAATGGCCGTTGCGGTGCCACATGAACTAACATCACTGAAATATTTAACGCCAAGTTTAGGGGTATATTGATTAGTTGGCTTGTCGTAACCTTGCAGTGAGAAGTTTGCTGCACGCGCTGTCTCACCTACCACCATAATCGTCAGTGAACTTTGTTGCTTAGCTAATAGGTGCGGTGTTTTATCTAAGACTTTAAATGGTAGAGGTGGATAAAAATAATTATCGCGCAGGTACTTATAGCCCGCAGTGTAAAATGCAAAGGGGGTAATGTAGCTGGTTAATTGACGATTATTACGACCTACAGAGGCGTAATCTTTATAAAAAGGAACGGCAATAACAGCTACAGCAAAAAACGCTGTAACGTTAAGAAGCGCAAAGCTTTTAAGACGAACACGAAAGTTTCCGACAATTTCAAAGCGAGAAAACAAGTAAGCAGGGAGTACGCCTAGCACAGTAATAAAAGCGATAACTTGTACATTGAGGTATGAAAATGCCTCACCTGAATTTGTCTCTAAGATATTTTGCAGCATGCTTTTATCAAAGATTACACCGTAATTTAAGGTTGCATAAAACAACAACGATGAAACCACGACGCTTGTTAAAAGCACGGGTTTAACGAAGGTGATTAACGATAACCAACTTAACACCATTGCCGTCAATGCTAATAAGAAAAACGGTACGCTTGCTATAAATAACCAATTGACATGTTCAGGTTTGCTGGCTGCTTCAAGCATGTTAAATAAAAACAGGCCATTAAATGCAATAACCAAGTACAACGACACCAGCCAGACAAATTGACTGTAGCTAACGTGCCACTTATTAGTAAGGAGTTGTTTGATTTGCGTGCTCATAATTATTCCTCATCGCTACGATTTATTTGGTAAGCGATACAGCTGTTCGGCATAAGCTAAATTGCTAAATAAGACGTGAGCCAGGGCTTTTTTGGCAAGCTCAACGCTGCTATCTGTGTTATCGATGGCTACTTGCTTTTTACTTGAAGGGTCGTAGCGCCAATAGCTTACTTTTTGGTTTGGCATCAGGATCACGGCTTCACCATTTTCTACGTAAGCAAAGTTGTCGTAGTACTGCATCATGGCGCGCTCAACAGGGTATTGTTGAGTTAAATCATAACCAAGCATGGGGGTTGCTTGCTCAACACCTAATAACGACAACAAAGTAACAGGTAAATCAATTTGGCTGACTAAGCGTGTATCGCGCTTTGCATCCATATCACTATTTAGGATCACAGCAGGGATGTGGAAAGATTTTAGCGGTACAGGCTCTGAACCAAACACGCGCACATCATGATCTGCAACCACTAAAAAGATGGTGTCTTGCCAGTAATCTTGCGTTTTTGCCTTCGCGATGAATTTACCAAGAGCATAATCAGCATATTTGATTGCTAGATCGCGTTTGACGTTTTCTGGGTCGTGGCCTTCAGGCAGTGTTACTTTACCTTCTGGAATATCGAATGGGTCGTGGTTACTTGAGGTAAACACAAGACTGAAAAATGGTTTGCCCGATTTATTTAGCTCACTTAGCTCTATATCAGCTTGATTGAACAAGTCTTCGTCGCTTGCTCCCCATGACGAAATAAACTCAGGGTTTTGCATGTCATTAATATCGACAATATCGCTAAAGCCATTGCCTAAGAAAAAGCTTTTCATATTATCGAAATGACTTTCACCACCATAAATAAACTGGGTGGTATAGCCTGTGCGGGTTAATACGTCAGCAAGTGAGAAAAAGTTACGCTGAGATTTAGAAAGTTTGACCACCGAGCGCGAAGGTGATGGGGTAAACCCGGTTGTTACCGCTTCAATCCCTCGAACAGAGCGTGTGCCAGTGGCGTATAAGTTATCAAACCCCCAGCCTTGTTGATAAAGCTTATCGAGCTCAGGAGTCACACCTATGCCACCTAGTTCGCCAACAAAGCGTGCGCCTAAGCTTTCTTCTAAAATGATCACTAAATTCTTTTGTTTGCCTGTGTTAAAAGGTGTGTTGTTGGCAAGGGTAGGGATTTTCTCAGTGATAAACTGCTGTTTATAGGCTGCTTGCTTTACTGTTTGTAAAATCTCATCACGTGGCATGGTACCGTATAAACTACTGGCATTTTTTTCATTGCCCATATTCTTAATAGCAAATGCAACACTGTAAGTTGAATTAAGGGCCAAGGAGTTAACTAGTGAGTCATTTGAAAAGTACACTAATGCAGGGTTTAACGGGCGGTGGCTTACAGTGCCTCTTGCGCTAATTAAGCAAACCAATAAAGTTGTAACGAGTATCACTACTTGGCTTACCGTTTTAGTATTTTGCTGTTTGCTAAATGCCGCATTTATATAACGATACGCAAACACACAACTAAGCGTTGCAATAATTAAGGTGCTTATCATGGCAAATAGGTGGCCATGTAACAGCATAGAAAAGACTTCTTGGGGGTAGTCTAGGTATTCGACAAATAAGCGATTTGGTCTCACATCGTATTGAGTAATGAACGCGGGAGTCGAAGCCTCAACAACCACGATTAAAGTCACGACTATGCTGCTATAAAAAGTAAAAACATGCTGAAATAAAGCGGTTTTGCTGCGCAAAAGCACATCAGCGACTAACATTAAAACAGCCAAGGCTGACAAGTAGCCTAAGCTGCTTAAGTCGACTCTTAAGCCGCCAAATAAAACGGTAAGGCTATCGCCATCAGCTAACCTTTGATGTTGCCATACTAGCAAGGCTATTCTCGACAGTATAAAAACTGACATTAAAATTAATGAAAAACGGAACAAAGGTTTTAAAACAGAAAGTTTTGTTGTCATAGTCGTACTTACTTAATCGAAACTACGGCAATACTAGGAATCGAAACTTAAGAAATCCTTATGGTAATCTTAATATTTTCTAAACTAGAAAAACTTCAGTAAATCTTAAGTGAATCTTAAGATTCAAAGCGTAACCTGATGACACTAAAGCGGTTTTCACCTAAATGAGTAACATATGAAATTGTTGATTATAGAAGATTCGGTGTCATTAAGACGTAGTCTACGAATTGGTCTTGAGAACCTAGGTTTTACTATTGATGAAACCGGCGATGGCGCTGAAGGTTTGAGTATGGCAATGACTGGTGAGTACGAGTTAATCATACTCGACATTATGTTACCCAGTATTGATGGCATTACGTTATTACAAACCATAAGAGCAAAGCAGCTCGACGTTCGTGTGCTTATTTTATCTGCCAAGCAAGAACCAGAAGATAGAGTAAAAGGACTACTCACCGGGGCGGATGATTACCTGACCAAACCATTTTCGTTTGATGAGCTGCATGCACGGTTATTAAATTTAATGCGTCGCGGCGGCCTGAAAACAATCAGTGATGTGATCCGCATTGATAACTTGGCTTTAAATTTACAATTAAAACTTTTGCAAGTTAACGACACCGTTATCGATTTAACCCCTAACGAATATAAAATAGTCGAGTGCTTGTTTAGTAATCAAAACAAAGTGATCACAGCTGAAAAGTTAAGTACCTATATTGCTGGGCAATATGACTTAGTTTCAAAAAACTCCATTGAAGCACATTTATCATCGGCGCGTAAAAAGGTGAGGGCAGCAGGTAGCGAGTTACCTATTCAAACTAAGCGTGGTTTTGGTTATATCATTCAAGGAAAATAATGAAATCAATTCGCAGTAAGTTAGTAACCACATTATCGATTACTATAACTGGGCTAGTGCTGAGTATTTTAGTTGCTACCGATATCGCCGTTGATAGTTGGATTGATAACGAATTTAATCGTGGTTTGAAATCAAAAGCCGGCATGCTTATGTCATTGATTGATATTGACGAAGAAGAAATTGATTTTGATTTTTCAGGGCAATTCATGCCTGAGTTTTCTGGCAGTACAGAAACTGAGTATTTTCAAATTTGGTCGCAGTCTGGCGTGTTTGCGCGTTCAGAAAGCTTGCACCTTTTCTCACAAAAGAACCTACCTCTAGAGAAAATAAAGCTTGGCGAGACAAAAATCATCAATACCGAGTTACCTGATGGTCGCAATGGGCGGGTTATTTATACTCGCTTTATACCGCCTTTAGACCTAGACGATGATGAAGACTTTATTGAAGGCGTTAACACCTCTTTGCAACAACCCATAACCTTAGCTTATGCGGCTTCATCAGAAGAAGTTGACTTTGTTTTATGGCTCATCGACGTTATTTTTGTTGTTTCTACTGTGTCAGTAATTGTATTCATTCGTCTATTTGTGCGTAAATCGGTCGACAGTTCTTTAGCGCCGCTGAATAAACTAAACCGGGATATTAGTAGGCTTAGTATCGCGGATAAAAGTGCAGTGATAACAATAAAAGAGCCTGTTAAAGAGCTGCAACCCATTGTTGATAGCTTAAATGCCTTTATACGGGAAAACCGCCAGCTTTATTTTCGTGAAAGACGCTTAACCTCGGATATTGCTCATGAGTTAAAAACGCCTATAGCTGAGCTTATTAATATGGCTGAAGTGGCCATTCGTTTTCCAAATGAAAAAGAGTTTGAGGCAGACTTTAAACCCGAAGTGCTAAAAATTAGCCAGCGTTTAAAGAGCATTGTGTCAAACTTATTATTACTGCATAAATACAGTGATGAAGCACTCCCAAAGCAAGATGCATGTGATTTAAACCAGGTTATTTTACGTACCTTAGAAAAACATGATTTAGAGCGAATTAAGTTTGAGTTTCAAGATGATATTCCTGCCATTGTCAGTAATTTATTTGCCCTTGAATCAATCATCACCAACCTTATAAATAACGCCAAGCAATATAGCCCTGATAAGAGCGTTGTGACTGTAAGCACGCTACTGACTAAAGAGGATAAGCTGCAATTCTCTGTTACAAATGAACTAAAAGTACCTTTAACAGAAGACGATTTGAGCCAGTTATTTGATCCACTCTGGCAAAAAGACAGTGCCAGAACCTCTAATGATAACTTTGGGTTAGGCTTATCTATTGCCAAAGCGTTAAGTAAAGCAATTGACGCTGAACTTCAGGTGTCGTTAAGTGGGCAAAACATAACCTTTAGTTTGATTATTTCTTAAGGCTTTGCAGGCGTTTAATATGTGTGCAACACTGAGGTTATCAAAAAGAAATTAATAACAATAAGGAACAACACGATGGGAAAAATTATAGGTATTGCTTTAATCGTTATTGGTGTGGCGCTAGCCGTATGGGGATATAACGTGTATGACTCTGCAAGTGCGCAAATTAGCCGCACTTTTAGTGGTGATACACCAATTGAAGCTTGGCTCGGTATGGTCGGGGGCGCAATTTGCGCAATTGTGGGTATTTTAAAAGTTAAATAACCGCAAACATTGAAATCAATTAGCTAATACCTGATACTGTTTTTATATACAGTATCGGGTTTGGCTATGAAAACACAATTACCAGCAAAATATTATTTAAGTCACTTCTTTGAGCTTGCTGAATTTATACAATCTCAGTGCAGGCATCTGCTTAAAGAAGAGCAGCAGACATTTCTTGAAAAACTCCTTCAGCTTGATGAGCAAAGCTTATGTACTTTACTGCGTATTTATTCTCGAAAGCCAAAAATCGTTGCTTTGTCATCATTAAATTATGAAGAGATCCCCAATCTGCACGGTGCTACTTTTAAGCTAAAGCAGCAAGGGCTGGTGGCACATCCTAGCAGCGATGAATTAGATCTATTGCTTGAGCATTTAACCAAACCAACCCTGTTAACCTTATTAGCAAATGATGAGTTAATGGCAACTCAACCTGATTACAAAAAGTCAGCCAGTAAACAGCGCTTAACCCAACTGTGTAAAGAGCATATTGATCGCAATCACAGTGAATTAGAGTCGTTGTTTAGTCAGTTCGTGGTCAATAGCCGAAGTCAGTATTATGAATACTTTGAATTTTTACATAGCGGCCGACTAAGTGGCGGTGATATCAATCATCAAAATCGTTTTGTGATGCGTGATTTGGGAATTGCAAAAGTGCGTGGTGATGTCAGTGAAAGCATCTCTCGTTTTCAAACACTCGCCGAAGCACAAACGCATTACCAATTAAATAAGCTGCGAATGCAGTTCAAAGAAAGCGAGTCAGAATTACAGTATCAAAAATTAGCCCAAGCGCTTTTAGCCATTAACTCTGAAGATGAATTAGCCCAGAGTATCAAAAACAAGTTATTGATCCGCTTATACAAGCAGCTTAAAGATCATGACTTAGCATTTGCATTTGAATTACTTGAGCACTGTGAAGGTAGCAGTGAAGCGCAAGAGCTAGCAATTCGCCAGCGTTACAAACAAGGTGATAAAAGCTGGGTAGAACAAAAGCTTGAACAAGTTATTCTAGACCCACTAGATGATGGCATTTTGTATTTTGCAGAGGACTTTTTACAGCGTAAATATAACAAGCAACAACGCTCACGCCTAACACAAATGCTCATCGATACAGAGCATCAATTAGAGATTGATGACATTTACCGTGGCGATGTAGAGCAAGGAGTGTGCGAGCATTATCAGCAGCTTGGTAATACAGTATTTTTTACCGAGAATAATCTTTGGTTGAGTTTTTTTACCTTAACGTTCTGGCAAGAACTCTTTATAGAGACCCCGCACCCGCCATGTAATGAATTTGATCTTTATCCAAAGGTGTTGCTGGCTGATTGTTTTTACACAGTTCAACAAACACAAATTGAGCAAAAGCTTGCAAAATTCACTAGTAATGAAGCTTTATATAAATATGTTTGCAAAAACGTGGGGCAGTTTTATGAAGCCCCTAACGCTGTGTTTGTGTGGCACAGCGATATGTTAGAGCCGCTAGAGGTATTAATAAAACACAGCCCGCTTGAAAATTTAAAAGCGCATTTACTACAAATGACAAAAACCTTTAAGCAGCTCAAAGACGGCTACCCAGACTTGATGGTGCTTAAAGGGGATAAGCTCACCTTTGAAGAAGTGAAAGCCCCTGGCGACAAACTAAGACGCAACCAACTTGTCAGTATTGAGGTATTAAAGCAACATGGCTTTGCAGTGAATATCGTTGCGGTAAATTGGTTTAATGATCCGAATCGAATTTATAGTGTGGTGGATATAGAAACCACCGGTGGCGTACAAGGTAATAATAAAATTACTGAAATAGCCGTTGTGCAGTTACAAGCGGGCGAAGTAATTAAACAATGGGCGAGTTTAATCAATCCTGAGCGCAGTATTCCTGCTTTTATCACCAAGTTAACGGGGATAAACGCCGCTATGGTTCGTGATGCGCCACGCTTTGCAGAGGTTGCCGATACACTGCGCTCACTATTAAAAGGCAGCGTATTTGTTGCCCATAATGTAAATTTTGATTACGGCTTTATTCGCAAAGAGTACAGTGCAATCGGGCAGGGCTTTAAAATGCCAAAGCTATGTACCGTAGTTGAATCACGCAAGGCATTTCCAAAGCTTAAGTCATATTCGCTCGGTAACTTAGCGGCACATTTTGAATTGAATTTAACGAATCATCATAGAGCGTTAGCTGATGCAACTGCCACAGCAGAACTGTTAAACCTGATTCAACAAACACAATCAAAAAAGGCGAGTTAAACTCGCCTTGTAAACTTAATCTGCCCCATTTTAAATAAGGTTATTCGTATTCGATAGGGTCAGTAACGTTATTTAAAGCAAAGGCTTCTAAGCGCTCTTGGCAAGCACCACATTTACCACAGGCTTTGTCGCGGCCGTTGTAACAGGTCCATGTTTGGCTGTAATCAAGACCCATTTTTAAACCGTCTGTCAAAATGTCGATTTTGGTATTGTTTAAGTACGGGCTGAAAATTTCAACAGCGTCGTAATTGGCAATACGGCAAACATCATCCATTTTTTGTACGAACTCAGGGCGACAGTCTGGATAAATTGCATGATCGCCTGAATGGGCACCGTAATAAACTTTACTAGCTTTTAAAGACACCGCATAACCCACAGCCAGTGATAGTAAAATCATGTTACGGTTAGGCACAATTGTGCTCTTCATGCTTTCTTCTTCGTAGTGACCTTCTGGTACTTCGATATCATCAGTTAGTGATGAGCCACCAATCAACTGGTTGATCGCTGAAATATCAACAATCTTGTGAGAAACACCTAACTTTTCACATACTTGAGCAGCTACTTTAAGCTCTTTAACATGACGCTGGCCGTAGTCGAACGACAGGGCATACACTTCGTGGCCTTGTTGCAGGGCTTTATTTAATACGGTAAATGAGTCCATACCGCCGGAATAAATCACAACTACTTTTTGCGTCATATCTGTTTTGCTCTTACTTTTGATAGAGGTTTACTTCAGGGCGCGATATACTACACGGCTCGGGCCTAAATAACAATTTTTGCGCGTGTTTTTGGTTTTTTTGATGGTATGTATTTTATACCGTTGCGTCGTAAGTGAGATGTCTTTTGTACAAAATTAACGAAGTGTTTGAAACAATTCAAGGTGAAGCGAGCTTTACGGGTACACCTTCAATCTTTTTACGTTTACAAGGCTGCCCTGTGGGCTGTGCTTGGTGTGATACAAAACAAACATGGGACGTTGATAACGTATATAAAGTGTCACTTGATGACACCGTTGAGAAAAAAGCAGACTCAGATCATTGGGCTGAAGCAACAGCTGAGCAAGTGTTAGCGCTATTTATAGAGCGAGGCTACAACGCAAAGCATGTGGTGATCACTGGTGGTGAGCCTTGCATGTACGACCTAAATCCAGTGTGTGAATTATTACACGCAAATGGCTATTCGACTCAAATTGAAACCAGCGGTACATTTGAGATTTTAGTCCCTGAGCAGACATGGGTGACTGTATCACCAAAAATTAATATGCGTGGTGGCTATAAAGTATTACGCAGTGCAATGCAACGCGCTGATGAAATTAAACACCCAGTGGCAATGCAAAAGCATGTGGAAGAGCTCGAAGATTTATTCTTAAAAACAGGTGTGAATCCGCGTTTAGTGTATCTACAACCAATTAGCCAAAAAACCTCAGCAACTAAACTTGCCATTGAAACCTGTATTGCAAAGAATTGGCGTTTATCGATTCAAGTACATAAGTATTTAGGAATTAGTTAGGGTTTAGCCGTCAGCCGTCAGCCGTCTGATCTGTGATCTGACCCCGATAAAGTAGACACGGGGTTTAATCTTTCTAGTTAAAAACAAAAAAGCGTTGCACTATGGCAACGCTTTTTTGCTATGTTCCTCGTAACTCCATCCTAACCAACAAAGAAAGTTGATCCAGTGCAAACAAAAATTCCAAGAAAAAATAATACTAATCTCAATATTTTGTTTTCAGGCACAGAAGGGATCTTCTGACCTGTATAAGGGGCATATATTATTTTATTAAGAATAAAAGCATATATATATCTATAAAAATATACAAAGATGCCTAGGCATATTAAAAATTTTTCAATTGGCTCGAAACCGATAACAAAGATCATTCCTAATGAGAACCAAATCACACCTAATAAAATGACTAACTTTTCTTTTAATAGCATAGTTAACGCTCTCTTATTTCGGTAAGCCCTATACTTTTGGGCTCTTGAAAGCACTGCATAAAGCGTTCTAGTTAGGTAACTTGTAGATGAACAATATACTTGTTTTAAACCTAAATTTATTCCTATTTTATCTGCTATTTATAAAAGTTTGTCAATTGAGTCAGTGGCCTTAAAAACAAAAAAGCGTTGCACCATGGCAACGCTTTTTTAGTATGTTCTCGTAACTCCATCTTAACCAACAAAGAAAGTTGATCCAGTGCAAGAAAAAATTCCAAGAAAAAATAATACTAATCTCAATATTTTGTTTTCAGGCACAGGAGGGATCTCCTGACCTGTGTGAGGGGCATATATGCTTTTATTAAGAATAAAAGCATATATATATCTATAAAAGTATATAAAGAAGCCTAGGCATATTAACAATTTTTCAATTGGCTCGAAACCGATAACAAAGATCACTCCTAGTGAGAACCAAATAACACCCAATAAAATAACTAACTTTTCTTTTAATAGCATAGTTAACGCTCTCTTATTTCGGTAAGCCCTATACTTTTGGGCTCTTGAAAGCACTGCATAAAGGGTTCTAGTTAGGTAACTTGTAGATGAACAATATACTTGTTTTAAACCTAAATTTATTCCTATTTTATCTGCTATTTATATAAGTTTGTCAATTGAGTCAGTGGCCTTAAAAACAAAAAAGCGTTGCACCATGGCAACGCTTTTTTACTATGTTCTCGTAACTCGTAACTCGTAACTCGTAACTCGTAACTCGTAACTCGTAACTCGTAACTCGTAACTCGTAACTCGTAACTCGTAAC
>NZ_LKDX01000062.1:0-21696 GCF_001401795.1 Pseudoalteromonas sp. P1-26
AGTGCAGCATAAGGTGTAAATTGCCAGTTCATATTATCGAACTCAAAAAACATCTTACTCGGTGGTGATGCAACCTGAGCGACTTGATCATCACATAACTGATTTAGATAAGCGGTAACTTTTGTTAAGTCTGTACTATCCCAGTTATCTAAAATAGCTTGATAAGCAAAGTCATCTACAATCGGCTTTAGGGTATTATCACCTTTCGCCCTATCAAACAACAAGATGATAAAATCACCAATATGACTTTTTGAGCGGTTTATCCAGTTTTTCATATAACCGTTTTCGAATAATCTATAAAATTGCCGAGCATAATCATACTGATGTAATAAAACAGCTGTAGCTAATTGAAATACACTGCCAGGTGAAATAACTCCTTCGTTTTCAACTCCAAAACGAATAAAACAGCGTTTTTGCTTTATATGCGCAATTGCTAATTCATAGTATCCAAATTTAAATAATAACTTAAGTGCTCTGCATCAATCACGCTGTCCTTAACTAAACTAGCCTGTGCAATATTTTCGTAAATTTTACATTGGCCTGACAGTTCAATATTAAGCTTTTCCCAAGGAGCAAAAGGTAATCGCTCATTAGAAAACTCTTCTCCCTGGGTTTTACCATGCTCAATATAGTGAGTAATTCTAACAATATTATCCTCAAAAATATTTTTATACTTTTCCGGGCCTTTGATTGCACGCTTACGCTTTCGTAAAAATTTTTCTAAGTTTTTATTCATTATTTACATGTACCTGCTTTTTTGAGGAGTAATAATAAACTTTATTTTTTTCATACAACTAGCATTTTTTAATTATGATAAAATCTCACATTATACTTAGAATTTTTAAGATTTTATGGATATCAATAGTTTAAGAGAAGCACAGCTGTCGCTCTCTAAAAAAGTAAGAGCATCCGATGAAAAGCAGTGTGTTAAGACAATTGCTGGTGTCGATGTTGCTTATAACGAACAATCATCTGAAGTTGTTGGCGCAATTGCGGTACTGAATGCTGATACATTAAAAGTACTTGAAGTACAAACTAGTATTGAGCCCATCAGCTTTCCTTATATACCAGGGCTATTTTCATTTCGTGAAGTGCCACCGCTTTTAAATGCATATAACAAACTGGCCATAACACCTGATTTAATTGTTTGCGATGGTCATGGCCTTGCACATCCACGGCGTTTTGGTCTTGCTTGCCACTTGGGTGTCATATTAGATATCCCCACCATAGGTTGCGGAAAAACCAAGTTATTAGGCGAGTTTAATAAACTTGCAGAACACCGCGGCGCAACGGCAGATTTATTAGATAACGACGAAGTTATTGGCAAAGTGTTACGCACACAAGATAACATTAAACCTGTTTATGTATCTATTGGCCATAAAGTATCTTTAGATACAGCAGTTGAGTGGGTACTCAAGCTAACGCCTAAATACCGACTTCCCGAGACAACACGTCAAGCTGATCAACTGGTAAATAAAACTTTAAAAGAACATAGAGAAAAGACTTATGAAAAAACATAAATCTTAACTCATTAATAAAGCTTAAGTTTGTATAATATTTTTACCTTCTTAAAATTATCATTTCGAAAAGAAATGACCTCATCTAGTGTTAAATTAACTAAATGGTGAAAGCTTAGTTCTTCTAGCTCCAGCCAAGCATGTTTTTTCAGCTCGTATAAAACACCCCAGCTAATATTTGAAACTAAAAGCGTATTAACTGGGAACTCTAACAGCGACGGCAATAATTCTGTAAATTTTACATCCGTTACGTCTTGTAAGCTAAGCTCTATAACATTATCAGAAAGCAATTTTTTTATATCGCTAAAACTCGTGATTTTTAGCGGTGAGTCATCAACCTTAGCATTCAAAGAAAAGATATCGTCAATACTCTTATAGATATATATACCACGAAGCTTATTCTCTTTATTAAATGATAACTTTAAACTTCTTTTATCCCCAGCTTGAACCTTCACTTTGTAATAAGACAACACTGAAGGCTCATTCCATATATATTCATACTGAATAGGACCAGCGCCATAAATTAATTCAGAGTAACAATCATGCTTTTGAAAATGTTGAGACAAACCATCTAATTCCCACCCTTCAATGATACAACGTACATCACACAACCAGTCATAAGCAATCTCATAAACAACACCATTAAAAGGCTTACCTTCATGAAAAAGCTGTAAGTTTCCATCCCATTTTTCATCAATGATACTATCTAATAACTCAAGCCCTTTAATATCGATATAAGGAAAATTGTAATCTCCTAATATTTCGCCATTAAAAAATTGCTTTTTGCTAACAACAACCCCGCTTTCAGTGAAAATCGCAACCCCCGTAAAAGGCACCCCTTTGAAAAAGTAGGAACTTTCCTGTTTTACTAGCGCACCAGACACAACAAGTGGTGGAGCTTCACATTTCATTTAATAATCAACCCAGCAGAAAATTGAACATGCATTTTATTTTTAAGTTGTACTTAACTAAGAAAATAGGTATTAAAAAAGCCGCAATCAGCGGCTTCTTTCAACACTAGATAATTATTCAGCGTCTTTTTCTTTGTACTTTGCAGCTGTTTCAGTGATTAGTGGCTGTAATTCACCACGTTGAAACATTTCGATGATAATGTCACAACCACCGATAAGCTCGCCTTCTACCCATAACTGTGGGAATGTTGGCCAGTTTGCGTATGCAGGTAACTCTGCACGGATATCTGGGTTAAGTAGAATGTCAACGTAAGCAAACTGCTCACCACACGCCATAAGTGCTTGTGATGCTTGTGAAGAAAAACCACAGTTAGGTAACTTTGGTGATCCTTTCATGTAAAGAAGGATAGGATTTTCAGAAATTTGCTGTTTAATTTTATCGATGGTTTCCATTTACAACCTCAAAAAAGACATTGGCTTACTACATTGGCCTTGAAAAAGTTTCACTGTGGCCTCAGATATATAACTTAAAATCGGCATTCGTAGCCACAATTTTAAATAGTCTTTAGCAATAGCATTGCTGTTTGCTAAAACTTGAGTAAAATACTCAACAATTATAGTAACACTATAATACCACTTGGTATAGGGAAGTACGCTGTTTACCTTGCTATTACCTATAACTGAGTGGACTATCAACCAAGAAGATGGAGATAAAAAATGGCATTTGAACTACCGTCACTACCATACGCAATCGATGCATTAGAGCCACATATTTCAAAAGAGACTCTAGAGTTTCACCACGGTAAACACCACAACACTTACGTTGTGAAATTAAACGGTCTGATCCCAGGCACAGAATTCGAAAACAAATCTCTAGAAGAAATCGTATGTTCTTCAGAAGGTGGCGTATTTAACAATGCTGCACAAATCTGGAACCACACGTTCTACTGGAACAGCCTATCTCCAAACGGCGGTGGCGAGCCTACAGGCGCAATCGCTGACGCGATCAACGCTAAATGGGGTTCTTTCGACGCATTCAAAGAAGCGTTAAACGACAAAGCAGTAAACAACTTCGGTTCAAGCTGGACTTGGTTAGTTAAACTAGCTGACGGCACACTTGATATCGTTAACACATCAAATGCTGCAACGCCTTTAACTGATGAAGGTGTTACTCCAATCCTAACAGTGGATCTTTGGGAACACGCTTACTACATCGATTACCGTAACGTTCGTCCAGATTACCTAAAAGGTTTCTGGGCATTAGTTAACTGGGACTTCGCGAACGCTAACTTCGCTTAATCTTCTGTTACTAGCAGTAATCAAAAAAAGACGCTTCGGCGTCTTTTTTATTGCCAGTGCACGCCCCTTCTAAGTCGCAGCCAAGCCCTCAGCCAAAAAGCGTAATCAAGATGAGCTTTTTTCAATTAAATTCTTAATTTTCTTGCGCAAAAATTCAAAATCGTGACTAAGCTTTAATTAGCCTTTGCTTTTCTCTTAATCTAATTACACGTCATTTTAGCGGGTTTTCGGAGGTCTCTATGAGTATTTTTGAGCATTACCAATCACGATACGAAGCAGCGCAAGAAGAAGAATACAGTATTGAGGAATTTCTCGAGATCTGTAAGAAGGATAAATCAGCTTATGCCAGCGCACCTGAGCGGCTATTAATGGCCATCGGTGAGCCGGAGATTATCGACACTTCAACCGATGCGCGCTTAAGCAGGCTGTTTTCTAATCGCGTAGTCGCACGCTACCCTGCATTTCACGATTTTTATGGTATGGAAGATGCCATTGAGCAAATCGTCTCTTATTTAAAACATGCTGCGCAAGGCTTAGAAGAATGTAAGCAAGTACTGTATTTACTTGGCCCAGTAGGTGGCGGTAAATCATCCATTGCTGAAAAGCTAAAATACTTAATGCAGCAGGTACCTATTTACTCAATTAAAGGCTCGCCTGTTAACGACCACCCTTTAGCCTTATTTGACCCAAATGAAGACGCAGAGCTTTTAGAAAAAGAATACGGCATTAAACCGCGTTATTTAAAAACAGTGATGTCACCGTGGGCCGCAAAACGCTTAAGCGAATTTAATGGTGATATTAGCCAATTTAGAGTGGTTAAGCGCTTCCCATCTATTTTAAATCAAGTTGCGATTGCGAAAACTGAGCCCGGCGATGAAAACAATCAAGACATTTCAGCGTTAGTTGGTAAGGTAGATATTCGCCAGCTTGAGCACTTTGCACAGAACGACCCTGATGCGTATGCCTACTCAGGTGCACTTTGTTTAGCAAACCAAGGCTTAATGGAATTTGTGGAAATGTTTAAAGCGCCAATCAAGGTGCTACACCCATTGCTTACAGCAACGCAAGAAGGCAATTACAACGGCACAGAAGGCATTAGTGCCCTGCCGTTTAATGGTATGATTTTAGCTCACTCAAATGAATCTGAGTGGCAAACATTTAAGAACAACAAAAACAATGAAGCATTTTTAGACCGTGTTTACATCGTCAAAGTGCCTTATTGTTTACGTGTATCTGAAGAAGTTAAAATTTATAATAAACTACTCGAAAACAGTGAATTACATGATGCCCCTTGTGCACCGGGGACATTAAAAACACTGGCACAATTTACCACTCTTTCGCGTATTAAAGAGCCAGAAAACTCAAGTATTTATTCAAAAATGCGGGTCTATGACGGCGAAAGCTTAAAAGACACCGATCCGAAAGCGAAGTCGTATCAAGAATACCGCGATTACGCGGGTGTTGATGAGGGCATGACAGGGCTTTCTACCCGCTTTGCGTTTAAGATCCTATCGCGGGTATTTAACTTCGATACCACTGAAGTGGCAGCCAACCCAGTGCACTTATTCTATGTTCTTGAACAGCAAATTGAGCGAGAGCAATTTACCGCCGATGTTGAAGAGCGTTACTTAAGCCACTTAAAAGGATACCTCATTCCTCAGTATGTAGAGTTTATCGGGAAAGAGTTACAAACAGCCTATTTAGAATCTTACTCAGAATATGGGCAAAACATCTTTGACCGCTACGTCACTTATGCAGATTTCTGGATCCAAGATCAAGAATACCGCGACCCAGATACTGGCCAGTTATTTGACCGTGCTGCGCTTAACGCAGAGCTTGAGAAGATTGAAAAACCTGCGGGTATTTCAAACCCTAAAGATTTCCGTAATGAGATAGTTAATTTCGTACTGCGGGCGCGTGCCCACAACCAAGGCAAGAATCCGCTTTGGACCAGCTACGAAAAACTTCGCACAGTTATTGAGAAGAAAATGTTCTCAAATACCGAAGATCTGCTGCCGGTTATTTCCTTCAATGCGAAAACCTCTGCAGAAGATCAGAAAAAACACGAAGACTTTGTCAATCGTATGGTTGAGAAAGGCTATACCCAAAAACAAGTACGTTTACTTTCTGAATGGTATTTACGCGTTAGAAAATCGCAGTAAAAACGTTTGTTTTAAGGGGGTTGTTATGGCGCATTTTATTGACCGACGCCTGAATGGAAAAAACAAAAGTACCTTGAATCGTCAACGGTTCATCAGGCGTTATAAAAAACAGATTAAAGAAGCGGTATCTGATGCCATTAATAAGCGCAGCGTAACCGATACCACTAGCGGCGAGAGTATCTCTATTCCGCAACGTGATATCAGTGAGCCTATTTTTCATCAAGGACGTGGTGGCGACCGTGAACAAATCCACCCAGGCAATGACCAGTTTTCTACGGGCGACAAAATCAAGCGCCCGCAAGGGGGCGGTCAAGGTGGTGGTAGTGGCGAAGGTGAAGCCAGTGACTCTGGTGAAGGACAAGACGACTTTGTATTCTCTATTTCAAAAGATGAATACTTAGACTTATTGTTCGAAGATCTTGAGCTGCCTAACCTGCAACAAAACCAGCTCGATAAACTGGTGCAAATGAAAACCCATCGCGCTGGTTTTTGTAACGACGGCATGCCAAGCAATATTGATATTGTTCGCTCATTGCAAGGCTCGCTTGCTCGCAGAGTGGCGATGACTGCAGGCAAAAAACGTCACCTTGCTGAGCTTGAAGGCCAGCTCGCTCTGCTACAAGCTGAACAGCAGCCAGACAAGGCGGCAATTGCCTTACTTGAACGCCAAATTGAGGAGTTGCAAAACCGCATTAAAGCAGTGCCTTTTATTGATAATTACGACTTACGTTTTCGTAATTATGAAAAGCAACCACACCCAACAAGCAAAGCTGTCATGTTTTGTTTAATGGATGTGTCTGGCTCGATGGATCAAGCAACGAAAGACATGGCAAAACGCTTTTATATTCTGCTTTATCAATTTTTAACTCGTAGCTACAAAAATATAGAGGTTGTCTATATTCGTCATCATACCCAAGCGAAAGAAGTCGATGAGCAAGAGTTTTTCTATTCTCAAGAAACGGGTGGCACCATAGTATCAAGTGCATTAAAACTGATGAACGAAATCATCGCTGAACGTTATAACCCTGAAGAGTGGAATATTTACGCAGCGCAAGCCTCTGATGGCGATAACTGGGCTGATGACTCGCCAAACTGTGGCGAAATTTTACGTAATAAACTGTTAAAGGCGGTGCGTTATTACGCCTATATCGAAATTACTGCCCGTGCTCATCAAAGTTTATGGCGAGAGTATCAATCAATAGTGCAAACCCACGACAATTTTGCCATGCAACACATTCGTGGCGTTGAGGACATTTACCCTATTTTCCGTGAATTATTTAAAAAGAATCGTCAGCAGCAAGGCGCCGCATAGCCTTGCCAGTGAGGTAAAGTATGGCCGATAAACGTATTAGCGACGGTCCTGATTGGACATTTGATCTATTAACAGAGTATCAAACTGAAATTGAACGGGTAGCGAAAATTTATAAACTCGATACCTACCCGAATCAAATTGAGGTGATCACTGCTGAACAAATGATGGATGCCTATTCGAGTGTGGGTATGCCGATTGGCTATAGCCACTGGTCGTATGGTAAAAAATTCATTCAAACAGAGCAAAACTATAAACGTGGGCAAATGGGCCTTGCTTATGAAATAGTTATTAACTCAGACCCGTGTATTGCCTATTTAATGGAAGAAAACACCCTGCCTATGCAAGCCTTGGTAATGGCCCACGCCTGCTATGGTCACAACTCATTTTTTAAAGGCAATTACTTATTTAAGACCTGGACTGATGCCAGCTCAATTATCGATTACTTATTATTTGCCAAAAACTACATTGCCAAGTGCGAAGAGAAATACGGTATTACCGAGGTCGAAAACCTGATTGATTCATGCCATGCGTTAATGAACTATGGTGTCGACCGCTACAAACGCCCGCAACGTATTTCACTTTTTGAAGAACAAAAACGCCAACAAGAACGTGAAGACTACCTACAATCGCAAGTCAACGAGTTGTGGCGCACAATCCCTACTTCGCAGCAAGAGTCGAAAAAGCGTGAGCGTCGTTTTCCAGAAGAGCCACAAGAAAACATTTTGTACTTCATCGAAAAAAATGCGCCGCTGCTAGAGTCATGGCAACGAGAAATAATTCGAATTGTTCGTAAAATTTCGCAATATTTTTACCCACAAAAACAAACTCAAGTGATGAATGAGGGCTGGGCTACGTTTTGGCATTACACCATTTTGAACCACCTGTACGACGAAGGTAAGCTCACCGATGCCTTTATGCTTGAGTTTTTACAAAGTCACACCAATGTGGTGTATCAACCGCCCTATAACAGCAATTATTATTCAGGGATCAACCCCTATGCTCTTGGCTTTAACATGATGGTTGATATTCGCCGTATTTGCGAAAACCCAACAGAAGAAGACAAGAAATGGTTTCCGGAGTATGCCGGCAGTGATTGGTTAGAAACCCTGCACTTTGCAATGCAAAACTTTAAAGATGAGAGCTTTATTAGCCAGTTTTTATCGCCAAAAATTATTCGTGATTTTAAGTTGTTTACCATTATTGATCATGAAAAAGAGCCGACTCTCAATGTCGGTGCCATCCATGATGAAATGGGCTATCATCAGGTTCGTGAAACTCTGTCGGCACAATACAATCTAAGTAATCACGAACCAAATATCCAAGTCTATAATGTTGATATTAGAGGAGATCGTTCACTCACTCTGCGTTATGTACCACATAACAATATTCCGTTAGCTAAATCAAAAGATGAAGTGTTAAAACACCTTTACAGGCTATGGGGCTTTAAGGTAAAACTGGAACAAGAAACCGCAACAGGTGAAGTTTCATTATTGGGTGAATGCCCAAGCAGTGATACCCGACACACAACAGAGTAGCCAAAAATGAATAAAAAAATACTGGTGATCATCGACTCTCCAGCCGATGCTAAAACGTCTATATTACATGCAAAGCAAAAAGCCAAAGGCATGAAGCATATTGATATTGTTGCTTTTAGCTACGAAGACACCAATAACATTTTATTCTCTATTCCACCTGATGAAGCGCTCGCTATTCAAGACAAAGAGCTCGCTAAAGTCCGTGCAGCACTTGGTCCACTTATCAGTGAGCATTTAGATGATGGTAGCTATACTTTGCAAACCCTGTGGCATGAAAGCCCAGTACAGTGGCTAGCCAATGAGCTTGATACGTCAGACTATGAAATGGTGATTAAAACTCGCCACATCGACGAAGAAACGCAATTTACAGAGCTAGACTGGCAGCTTATTCGCTTTAGTCCACTACCGCTTTATTTGGCCGCCGATAACAAGTGGCGTAACAATACCAATGTACTGGCAGCCCTTGATTTAGGCAGCGAAAAGGCGACTAAATACTGTTTAAACGAAGCAATTATCAAAGCAGGCTTAGCCTATGCTAAAGACTACGACAGCGAGTTTTACGCTTGTTATACCGTACATGTATCGCCGTTTTTACGTGATTTAGGCATTGTCTTTTCAGACGAGCAAGTAATTAACGCCTTTGAAAAGCTACCCGTAGCACAGCGTACCTTAATCGAAGCCCACGACTTAAAAGACAAGCTTAAAATCAAAGCCGGTGTCGTTGAGCAAGTGATCCCAAGTGTTGCAGCTAAATTAAATGCAGACTTAGTGATTATGGGGTCGGTAGGTAATACGGGTATTAAAGGTCATTTAATTGGTAATACTGCCGAAAAAGTCATGAAGCTACTTAAAACAGATATTCTTGTTCTACCGCCACTTGGGGTTTAATCCGCAAACTTAATCAAATAAATATCAAAAAGGGGCTTATTTGCCCCTTGTTTGTTTATAAATCTGTATAAGCTGTGACCTTGTTACGGCCGTTTTCTTTTGAGTGATATAAGGCTTTATCGGCTGCTTCAACCCACTTTTCGTAGCGATCAAACTTCTCGTCGAAGCAGGCAAAACCAATACTGACCGTCAGTTGAATTTGTTTGCCATCAAAGTAAATTGATGAGTTCTCAATCAGTGTTCTTAATCGCTCAGCAAAGATATGCGCACCCTCATGATCAGTATCAAGCAAGGTTACCGCAAACTCTTCACCACCATAGCGACCTGCTAAGTCTGTTTCACGCAGAGTTTTACGTAGTAAGTCTGCAATATGACGCAGTGCCTCATCACCGCCACGATGGCCATGCTCATCATTAACCTTTTTAAAGTGGTCAATATCAAACATCAACAAACTGCTACATCCGCCACTGCGCACAATGCGCATATATTCTTTGCGTAGCTTTTCTTCCCAATAACCACGGTTAGTAAGCTTAGTAAGTGCATCGGTACGGCTCATTTGTTCAAGCTTACTGTTGGCTTCTTCTAGCTCTTTTTTATTCACCGCTTCATCGGTTACATCATAGATAATGATACAGATATGCGATACTTCACCTGTGGTCGTCGTCAGCGGAATAAAAGTGGCATTTTGATACATATGATCCGCTTTACCGGTAATCGGACGGTAATTTTTAAAACGGAAAATATACGGCTGCTGCTCCCAAATAGTAAACGAGCGATTATTTAGAATGAACACAGATTCAGATTTGCTGCGAAACCATTTTTCATCAATTGATGGAAATAAGTCAAACAGGTCTTTATCTTTTACCGCGCTTGGCAATAAGCCGGAATGGTTTTCCATAAACCCATTCCAGATGCATACTTTGTAGTCTCTATCGAGCACCACTAGGCCTACATCAACTGTATTAAACATATCCATTAACCAATGGAGTTCATTCATATTAAAATCGGCTGCAGGCATAGTTTAGTCTTCTAATAAATAAGCTACTTTGTACTTAAGGGTTTTTAATGAGTCCTCGGTGAACAGCAACATCAAATCACAGTTAATATTGTGATTTTCGATGCCATAGCTGATCTCAATCGCCAGCGTTCGTTGCCAGCGAGATTTATTGGCTTTTACTAAATCGGTCACATCACAATGTTGTCCTAGCACCACAGGGTGACCTTGGCTAAAACGCATATCGAGCTGTTTAGAAAGCCCTGATAAAATCGCGCCAATTAGAATATTGCTGACATCCATCAGCAGCTCAAGCTCAACTTTATCGTTAAGCTCGCCTTCGTAATTCATAAGTGACGCAATTTCTTTAAAGCTTGAATCATTTAACAGTAATAAGGCTTCACCAGATACACCACCACCGATAAAACCTTGGCACACACCAGATGTAGTGGCATTCGCATCAATCGAGCGTAAAGCCATATCGAGCTCATTTACCTCTAATACATTTACATTAGGAATAGGAAGCTTTACGAATACATTAAGAAGACGCGCTAATAAGTCCCCTGCTTGCCCCATAGCCACGTTTGTGAGCTCTTGATAGATGTCACGTACATCAGGGTCAACTTGCTCACCTAGCTTATTAGCAAGGCGCTCACGCATGGCTTTATCTTTAATACCATGGTGCTCGATGATATTTGCAAGCTTTTCTGCAGAGCAAGGTTTTTGAATAAAGTCGATAGCGCCTAACTCAAGCACACGTTGGTGAGCGTTAGGTTGTATATCGCCAGAAACAACCACGGTGAGAACATGAAGGTCTTGTTCTTGAATAGCTTGAAGTACTTCGTAGCCATCCATTTCAGGCATGTTTAAATCGAGAAACAGTATTTCAGGCTGAATTTTTTTGATTTGCTCAATACAGTGAACACCGTCTTCAGCAAACTCAACTTTAATATCCCAATCATCGGGTAAAGAGCGTGCTAATTGTCGACGAGCTAACTTTGAATCATCACAAACTAATACCGATGTTGACATACTCTCTCTCTAAATCCGTACTTTTTAACTAGACACAAATTAGCCTAGCAACTTTATTCTTATTTTTATATATAAAAAATAGGGTCACGAACACATGTTAATCAAACTACTGGTTATTTACAATTTTAAATTGCACTAATCCTTGGAGCCACCTCATGAGTATAATACACTGATGTTAAATGCGTTAATTTGAAGGAATCTTATTATGTTACGTCCACTTATATTTGCATTAAGTGCAGTGTGCACGTTTAGTTATGCAGGTGATTTATCAGAAAATAGTTTAGATGCTGGTAAGGTTTCTGCCCAGTCTAAGCCAGTCACTTTACTAGGACAAGGTGTTGAAGTTGGTCAAAAAGCGCCTAATTTTAAAGTAGTAGATGGCAGCTTTACGCCAGTAACACTAGACAACTATCAAGGCCAAGCCGTGCTTTTAAGCGTTGTGCCAAGTTTAGACACCGGTGTATGTAGTATTCAAACCAAACACTTTAATGAAAAAGTTGCTTCAGAATACCCAAGTGTGGCGATGCTAACCTTAAGCGCAGACTTACCGTTCGCACAGAAGCGTTTTTGTAAAGCGGAGAATATAGACAAAGTAGTGACTTTATCTGACTCAGTATGGCGTGACTTTGGTAAGAACTACGGTTTGATTATCAAAGATATGGGCTTGTTAACCCGCGCCGTATTTGTGCTCGATAAAGAACATAACATCGTTTACAAGCAGCTTGTCGATAACCTTTCAAAAGAGCCTGATTACGACAGTGCTATTGCGGCATTAAATAAACTGTAATACCAGAAGACAGTAATACAGATACAAAAAAACCGCCCAACGGCGGTTTTTTATGTCAACAATTAGGCTATTAACCTAAAAGCTCACCAAGTTGTTGGCTAACAGCTTCAACAGCTTGAGTACCGTCTAATTTGTGGTACTGAGTGTTGCCTGCTTTCGCTTCAGCTTGGTAGTAATCAACTAATGGTTTAGTTTGGTCGTGGTAAATACCTAAACGCTTACGAACTGTTTCTTCAGTGTCGTCATCACGAATGATTAGGTCTTCACCTGTGATGTCATCTTTACCATCAACTTTAGGTGGATTATAAACAACGTGATAAACACGACCAGAGCCAGGGTGTACGCGACGGCCGCCCATACGCTCAACGATAATTTCATCAGCAACGTCAAATTCGATAACGTGATCAACTACCACGCCATTCTCTTTCATTGCATCTGCTTGAGGAATAGTACGAGGGAAACCGTCTAGTAAGAAACCTTTTTCACAATCTGGCTTAGCAATGCGCTCTTTAACTAGACCGATAATAATTTCGTCAGATACTAATTGACCTGCATCCATTACTTTTTTAGCTTCAAGACCAAGTGGTGTACCTTCTTTGATTGCTGCACGCAGCATATCGCCCGTAGAAATTTGTGGAATACCGTATTTGTCCATCAAAAACTGAGCTTGAGTACCTTTACCTGCACCCGGCGCGCCCAAAAGAATAATGCGCATATCATTGTCCTCTGTGTGATACTAATCTTAAAAAATGGTCGATCAGTGGAGTTTTGTTTTTAGAGCCTGAATTCTTCCACAACTAAGGCTATACCTCAAGTAACTTATACCAATTGCCTATATTAGCGGCAATAAAAAAGGGAGCCTTGCTCCCTTTTCCAACTCATTCAGCTAAAACGCTTATTTGCTTAAATCTAGCATAAGTTTGTTCAAACGAGTTACAAAGCCTGCAGGGTCTTTTAAAGTACCGCGCTCAGCCAGTAATGCTTGATCTAAAAGTACTTGTGACCACTGAGCAAACTTGTCTTCGTCTTGTTCAACATTTAGGTGTTTAACAAGCTGATGCTCTGGGTTAAGCTCAAAAATTGGCTTTTGCTCAGGCACTGTTTGACCAACTGATTCCATTAACTTTTGCATTTGCGAGCTCATATCGTGCTCATCAGCAACAACACATGCAGGCGAGTCAGTTAGACGGTGCGTAAAGCGTACGTCTTTAACGTTATCACCTAGTGCTGTTTTAATACGCTCGACTAGGCCAGCAACTTCTTTTTCTGACTCTTCTTGAGCTTTTTTCGTTTCTTCGTCATCCATGTTGCCTAAATCTAAGTCACCACGGGTAATTGACTGGAATGATTTTTCGTTGAACTCTGTTAAGTAGCTCATCATCCACTCATCAACACGATCGCTTAGAAGCAATACTTCGATGCCCTTCTTACGGAAGATCTCTAAATGTGGTGAGTTCTTCGCTGCAGCGAATGAATCAGCAACTACATAGTAGATTTTGTCTTGCTCTGGCTTCATACGCTCAATATATTGCTCAAGCGATACATTTTGTGTGCTCTCATCTGTATGTGTAGAAGAGAAACGCAATAGCTTAGCAATGGCTTCTTTGTTAGCCGCATCTTCAGCTGGGCCTTCTTTTAACACCTGACCAAACTCATTCCAGAAAGATTGGTAATCTTCTTCGCGGTTTTTCGCCATACGCTCAAGCATTTTAAGTACGCGCGATGTACAACCTTTACGGATTGCTTGCGTTACTTTGTTGTCTTGTAAAATTTCACGTGATACGTTAAGTGGTAAGTCGTTTGAATCAAGTAAACCTTTCACAAAACGTAAATAGCTTGGCATGAACTGCTCAGCGTCATCCATAATGAAAACGCGTTGTACATACAGTTTTAAACCAGATTGACGCTCACGGTTCCATAAATCGAAAGGTGCTTTTTTCGGGATGTATAACAAGCTCGTGTATTCAGTTTTACCTTCAACCTTGTTATGTGCCCAGCTTAGTGGCTCTTCCCAATCATGACCGATGTGCTTATAAAACTCTTTGTACTCTTCGTCTGTTACTTCTGACTTATCACGAGTCCATAGTGCTGTTGCGCGGTTAATACCTTCCCACTCGCCTGGCTGTGCTGGAATTTTCTCGCCGTCAGGACCTTCAGATTCAGGTACTTCTGCTTTATACATCTCAACTGGAATAGAAATATGGTCTGAATATTTAGTTACGATGCTACGTAGACGGAACTCATCAGCAAACTCTGTTTCGTCTTCACGAAGGTGAAGAATGATTTCGGTACCACGTGATGGTTTATCAATCTCTTGTAATGTGTACTCACCTTCACCTGCAGATTGCCATTCAATACCTTGGCTTTCACCTGCTTTACGCGTACGTACTGTTACTTTGTCAGCAACGATAAACGCTGAGTAAAAACCAACACCAAATTGACCAATCAATTGTGAATCTTTGCTTTGGTCACCAGTTAGGTTTTGGAAAAATTCTGCGGTGCCTGATTTTGCAATTGTACCTAGTGAATTGATCACATCTTCACGGCTCATACCAATACCATTATCAGTAATGGTGACCGTGTTTGCTTCTTTATCGGCACTGATACGTACTTTTAGTTCCGCATCGTTTTCGTATAAATCGCCATTAGAAAGCGCAAGGAAACGTAATTTATCTGCCGCATCTGACGCGTTTGATACAAGCTCACGTAGGAAAATCTCTTTATTAGAGTAAAGAGAATGAATCATCAGGTTTAATAGTTGTTTGACTTCTGTTTGAAAGCCTAATGTTTCTTTTTGTGCTGCAGTCATTGTGTAAATCTCCAATTAACAAAGTGTCTAATCTGCACTATGACTCTTTATATGGGGCAGGCTTTTTGAACTTCAAGGCAAAAAATTAAATTTACGGCTAAATTGGGGGGCTATACACAAAAAAGCCTGCTTAAAGCAGGCTTTTGATACCATTTTCGGTATTAGTTTTGGTTTACGGCGCGTCGTCCGCTAAATGCGTGCATCAATGTCATACCATCGAGTAAGTCGAGCTCACCACCAACAGGGACACCGTGAGCAATACGAGATGCACCTACCTGATACTTATGACAAAGCTCAGCAATGTAGTGGGCTGTGGTTTCACCTTCAACACTTGGATTGGTCGCGAGGATCACCTCATTAATGCCGCCTTGTTGCAACTTGCTTTCAAGAATATCAAGGCCAATTTCTTTTGGTCCTATGCCATCAATTGGCGACAAGTGACCCATTAAAACAAAGTAAAGACCTTGGTATTGACCAGTTTGCTCAATAGCGAGTACATCGGTTGGTGATTCGACCACACACAATAAACCACTATCTTGGCGTTTAACACTTGAACAAATATCGCATACAGCTTGCTCTGTAAAAGTACGACAAGATTGACAGTGCCCTACTTCATCCATTGCCTTGGTTAATGCATGACCAAGCTGTTTACCACCTTGACGGTCACGCTCAAGCAAATGAAAAGCAATGCGCTGTGCCGACTTAGGACCTATGCCCGGCTGGCATCGTAACGCTTCAATTAGCTGTGTTAAACTAGGAGATAGTTGCATACAAAATCACTTAGAATGGCATTTTCATACCTGGTGGTAATTGCATACCGCCAGTTACTTTGCTCATGCGCTCTTGAGTTTCTTCAGCAACACGACGAACAGCATCATTACACGCTGCCGCTAATAAATCTTCGATCATGTCTTTGTCGTCTTCCATTAGGCTGTCATCTAATTCAACACGACGAACATTGTGGTTACCAAGCATAGTTACTTTAACTAGGCCTGCACCTGCTTCACCTACAACTTCAAGGTTTGCGATTTCTTCTTGGGCTTTTTGCATGCGCTCTTGCATTTGCTGCGCTTGCTTCATCATGTTACCCATTCCACCTTTAAACATAACTGTCTCTCTTTCTAAACTACTTTAATTGGCATGAAGATAAGGGCTATTGTAACTAATTACAATGCCTGAATACTGTTTTCATCGATTATAGCGCTAAATAACTGCTGAAATTGCACTATATTTTCATCGCTATTTATTACATCAATCGCTTGTTGATGACGTCCCGCATCAATTTTTTGTTGAATCAAATACGGTGAATCAATTACGCCATCAGCAAACTCGATACTAAGCTCAACATTATGGCCGTAAATTTCACTTAATGCGGCATTGAGCTTTTGTCTAAGCACTGCGCTATCTAAATGGCGCTGTGATGAATCAACTTCAATGTGTAGCTGATTATTCTGCTTGGTAAAGATTGAATGCAGCGCAAATTGGCGCATGCGACCACCCAGTCCCATGCGTTTAATTAAATACGCCCATTCGTCTTGTTCGTGTGCAAATTTAATACTGCTGATCGGGCTTTCAAAATCATCAGGTATCGGAATGCTGGCTTCTTCAACTACTGGCTCTGGCGCTTTTTGTGGATTGATCTGCTCAAGTAACTCTGGCGCTAAGTTTTCGGTGATTGTTTGATGCTTTTCTCGAAAGTCGACTTTTTTTACTTTACTACTGCTCTCCCCCGTTTGCTGGGGGATGGGCTTTTTTACTTCAGCAGCCATTGCTTGCTGCTGAGACTGAATATTGGTCGTGGCTGTGCTTTGTTGCGCTGGCGGCTCTGCTTTGGGCTTAGCTTCAGGCTGTGGTTCTGCTTTAGCATGAGTTTGCGTTGGTGCACCACTTAAACGCCCGGCACCTGAAATATTGCGGTCTTGTAAAATACGAGCAATGGCCGACTGCGCCTGACTTTGCTGCTGTTGTAATTGTGCAGGTGCAGTTTGCTGTTGCTGAGGCGCAGATGCTTCATTGGCAGTAAAGCCCTGATCATAGGCGCTATTCATCACATCATCGTATTGCGCAGCAAGTGATGGGTCCATTTGCGCATCATGATCGTCCATATAATCTTGCGAAGAATACTCTGGTGATGAGTACTCAGCTGCAGGCACTTGCTCTGAGTGGCTTTGCTCTTGGTGTTGAAGCGCTGGTTGAACTTCAGCGGCCATTGCAGTTTCAACTGATTGCTGAGGCTGTTGACCAACATCAGGCTGCTCTTCTGCTGTTGCTTCAACTTGCTGGGCAGGCTCATGGCTATGTACCGTTTCTGCCTTGGCTGCTTGAATAGGCTCAGCTTGTGTTGGCTGAGGCTCTGAAGGAACAGCAGTTGTCTGTGCAGAGCTATGTGCAACTGGTGCTTGCTCTGAAGCTGCTTGTTCACGTTGCGCCGTAGATTTTTTCAAAATATCACGCAGTGCACCGGCACCACTTGGCTTAACCTGCTGCTGGGTATTCGTTGGTGTTTGGCTTTGTGCAAATTGCGTAGGTTGGAATGCAAGCAGTCGCAACATGATCATTTCAAAACCAAGTTTAGCATCGGGTGCCCATTGCAAATCTTTTTTACCATTTAATAGCAATTGGTAGTAAACCTGCATCTGCTGTGCATCAGTGGTTTGTGCCACCTGCTCAATAAAATCTCGGTTAGTATCATCAAGTGCAGCTGCACTAGGCACAAGTTGCACAAGCTGAATAAGATGCGTCAGGGCAATTAAATCGTCGAGCAAAGCTACAAAGTTAGGGTTTCGGCTAACGACCGCTTTTACTTCTTGAAGTAACGCATCGCCATCTTGGCACAATAACGCTGCTAACATGGTTTGGCTATATTGAGTATCCATCAAGCCAAGCATAGTTTGCACAGCCTGATGATTAATATTGCCATTGGTTTGCGCAATTGCTTGGTCTGTAAGACTCAGTGCATCACGCATACTACCATCGGCTGCCTTAGCTAAAATAGACAATGATTTATCATCAAAACTTAGCTGCTCTTGATTTAGAACATGGGCAAGCTGATCATGAATTTCTGATTGCGACAAAGCATTTAAATTAAACTGTAAGCAACGCGATAAAATCGTCACTGGCAGTTTCTGCGGATCGGTTGTCGCTAATAAAAACTTCACATGCTCTGGCGGCTCTTCCAATGTTTTTAGTAATGCATTGAAACTGTGCTTTGACAGCATGTGAACTTCATCGATTAGGTATACCTTGTAACGACCACGTGTTGGTGCGTATTGAACGTTATCAAGGATTTCGCGGGTATCTTCTACTTTGGTACGTGATGCCGCATCGATTTCTAACAAATCGATATAACGGCCTGCTTCTATGTCAGTACAACTTGAGCATTGGCCGCATGGCTCAGCAGAGATACCCTTATCGCAGTTGAGGCTTTTAGCGAATATACGTGCAATGGTTGTTTTACCCACCCCACGGGTTCCAGTAAAGAGATAAGCATGATGGAGTCTATTTTGTGTTAATGCATTGACTAATGCCTGTTTAACATGAGACTGCCCCACTAACTCGTGAAAGGTTTGTGGTCGCCATTTCCTTGCTAGAACCTGATAACTCATTAATTATTCGCCTTCGAATTCAACCAACTTTAAGATTTTGATGCCCATATCAGCAACTCGTTGCTCACCACCCAGCTCAGGTAAAGAAACAACAAATGCGGCATCAGTTGCGTTACCGCCTAGTTTAGCAACTAATTTAGCAGTTGCTTCGATTGTGCCACCTGTCGCTAGTAAGTCATCTACCAGTAAAACTTTATCGCCAGGGACAATTGCGTCTGTATGAAGCTCAAGAATATCTTCACCATACTCTAATTGGTAACTTTGTGAAATCACTTCGCGAGGAAGTTTGCCTGGTTTACGAACTGGAATGAATGGAATACCTAGTGCATAAGAAAGTGGTGCACCAAAGATAAAGCCACGAGATTCAGTACCGATGATTTTTGTAAAACCTTGGTCTTTATATGCTGCGATAAAGCTGTCGATAGTTGCTTTAAATGCGTCAGCATTAGCCATTAAAGTTGTTACGTCGCGGAACATAATGCCCGGCTTTGGGTAATCAGCGATCGTTGCAATGCTCTGTTTGATGAGCGTTGAAGTTGCTTGAGTCATAATTATACTGCTCAAAAAGTTTATCTAACAAAGCTCGAGAGTATAACATCACCTTAGGGGAAAGTCGGTAGCAAGTTTCGAAATTAATCACTTAACAAGAAATATCAACTATAAAAAAGGCTGCATTATGCAGCCTATTGTCTTAAATTTGCTTACGCAGATTAAGATAAAGAAGTGATCCAACCAAGAATAGCGTTTAGACAGCCAATGCCACCGAATACAGCTAAAAACGCAATGAAATAAGTTGCATTGAACGGATCTTTAAAGTCTTTATCATTCGACATAGTTACTACCTTTATTTAAGCACGACAAAATAAGGCGCACATAATAGTCGAACTGCCCTCATCAATAAAGAGCTTTAGCCGATTTTTAAACCAATGTATTAGTCACCACAATGCCGCGCTCTGCCATGGCACTTAAGGTATTGAGCGCTCCCTGATACAGCTGCTCCTGGCTAAATTGAGGCGCATGCTCTGCAACTGCTTGGCATATATCATTTAAATCTGCACCCGGCTGAGATTCTATGATATTAAGAAGTAATGCAGTCATCGCATTTGTCGATAAAAACTGTACTTCGTCATCGCTATCACGATAAACCACAAAGTAACTTGGTTGTGCTGCCGGTTCACTTGGTTGATTATCTGTACTGATGGTATGAACAGGAAAACTGTAACTCAAGTTACGCGCAAGTGAACTTAAGAATAATGCAGAGCTTGTCACTTGATGAGCCGATAAGCTCACTTCTTCTGCCACCTCTTGAGCAACCGATACATCAAGCTCAACCCATTCATAGTGCGCTAGCTCTAACATAAACGCGGGATCATTGCTTTGCACTTCATAGTCATTAGCAAGGAAGGCCAAAAACTCCCCTGCAATATCTAAAAAATAAGGTGATTTACAATCATGCTGGCTAAAAAACTGCCTAACGAGTCTGTACCAAGCTTGCTCTGAATATAAACTTTTTAGTACTGGATACGCAGAGCTAACAAAGCCATCCACATTGTTAAAAAATAAGTCGCGGTAAATCGCCATCCGGCGCTCTTCAACATCGCTAGGCTTAGCATGTTGCTGAGGGTCGCGGATATGCGCCATAAACGCTTGCTGCACTTGGGTAAAATGATTAGGCACTGTGTTTCACCCTTGCTTGGTTTTGTTTGTTGGCTGTTTGCTGTAGTGCTTCAATGGTTTTCAGTTCAGCTAATAACTCACTCATCGGCGGAATATTAAAATCTCGTTCTAACAAGGTGGGAAATACCCCATGAACTTCATAAGCTTTTTCAAGTAATTGCCAAACAGGATCGATAACTGGCGCACCATGGGTATCAACCAGTAAATCTTCTGCCTCAGTGTAGTGGCCCGCAACATGCCCATAGGCAATACGTTTTGTTGGTAACGCCGCTAAGAATTGCTCTGCATCATAACCATGATTAATCGAATTAACATAAATGTTATTCACGTCGAGCAGTAGTTTACAATCCGCTTCTTCTAACACCGCATTAGTGAACTCAAGTTCAGTCATTTGTTGGCCGGGCGCGCCATAGTAAGAGACATTTTCGATGGCAATTGGCTGCTCTAGAATATCTTGTACTTGCCTAATACGAGAGGCCACATGTTTAATTGCATCTTCAGTAAACGGAATGGGCATTAAATCGTACATATGCCCTTCGCCCGAGCAGTAGCTTAAGTGTTCGCTGAATAAACGAATATTATGCTCTTTAAAGAAAGTTTTAAGCGATTGCACAAAGTCAATATCAAGCGCTGCTGGTGAGCCAATTGATAACGATAAACCATGGCATACAAAGGCATGTTGTTCGGTAAACTGTTTAAATTGCTTTCCAAAACGCCCGCCTAGCTTGAGCCAATTTTCTGGTGCAACTTCTAAAAACTCAATGGGTTTTGGAACATCAATGAGCATTTCATCAAGCATTTCTCGGCGCAAACCTAAACCAACCTGCCCAAAATCAGCTACTGATTCTTTTAACATACTACCTCCTACTAAAAAGGGCCTTTACGGCCCTTTTAAAAGCTAAATAAGCGTTTAGTGGTTAGAACCACATTTACCTTCACCACACTTACCTTCTTTAGCTTTCTTTTTGTCTGCGCCACATTTACCTTCGCCGCACTTTCCTTCTTTAGCTGCTTTTTTGTCCGCGCCGCATTTACCTTCGCCGCACTTTCCTTCTTTAGCTGCTTTTTTGTCCGCGCCGCATTTACCTTCGCCGCACTTGCCTTCTTTAGCTGCTTTTTTGTCTGCGCCACATTTACCTTCGCCGCACTTGCCTTCTTTAGCTGCTTT
>NZ_LKDX01000063.1:0-20846 GCF_001401795.1 Pseudoalteromonas sp. P1-26
TTCGTGAAGGCTTGAGCCGTATGCAGTGAAAGTTGCACGTACGGTTCTTAGGAGGGCGACACTTGGTAACAGGTGTCGTCTATCCGACAAATGTGAGTTAGGGCCGAAAGGCGGCTCTTTACAAATTCCGGATGCTCATAACGCAGTAAGTAGCGAGCTAAGTTTTATGTATCCACTCTTTGTTACTTATTATGTGTATTTAAAACAAGCTCAGTGCAACTTAATTGTTTGTTATTTAGTTTTAAAAAATTTGCTGTTGTACCAATAGCTTCAAAACCAAATTTGTGCAATATGTGCATTGAAGCAGGGTTATTATTTAGCACCTGAGCGTTTAATTGTTTTAAATTAAGCTTATTTTTTCCGATGTGAATTAGTTGTTTTAAGCAGTAACTTGCTACACCTTTAGATGTAAACTCTTTACCTACACGATAACCCACATAGGCTTTTTGGTCTGAAATATTTTTTAGGTTAGCTCTCGCAACAATAACATTGTTTTTAATTACAATACCGCAAAAGGCATTGCCTGAATTAATTTGATTAAGTAGATAATCAATATGCTTTGTAACACCACTGTGAGAATAAAAGTCTTTAGGCCTTGGCTCAATAAAACTTTCAAACCATTCTTTGTTTTTCAATTAAAAGCCCAATAGTTTATTTACGTGATTTTTAGAAAGTGTTTTGTATCCGTCTGGTGATCACCGCCTAGCCTTTAAAATTCCACGGTAATAGACTATCGATATCAGGTGTTGATTGGCACAGCTCATCTAAACACGCGGTGATGTAATCGTATGGCGCTAAGCCGTTGGCTTTGGCTGTTTCGATGATGCTGTAAAGTATCGCGCTTGCGTTAGCACCTGTCGCTGTTTGGCTAAACAGCCAGTTCTTACGGCCTATCACAAACGGTTTGATGGCTCTTTCTGCACGGTTGTTGTCGATACTCAGTCGCCCATCATTAATGTACTCAATGAGTTTCGGCCACTGGTTTGCCATGTAATTGGCGGCATCAATGAGTTTACTATTACCAACAAGGTTTGGCTGATGTTTTTCAAGCCACTGTTTGAGTTTATCGAGTATCGGTTTACTCTGTGCTTGTCGAGTCTGGTAACTCTCATCCGCTGATTTATCTTTCAACCGTGACTCTATCCCATACAGCTTTTGTATTAAGCTGAGCACCACATCGGCTTTGCCTGTCTTATTTTTCCCTTGCAGCTTTTTCGCTTCAATGAATTTCCGACGTGCGTGCGCCCAGCACCCCACAAGACTGGCCTGTGTCTTTTCATAAGCTTGATAACCATCAACATGTAAGTACCCTTGATAGCCATCAAGATAATCCATCACGCAGGCGGCTGCGCGACTAGTGTGGTAGTCGTAAAGCACGATGTTAGGGATGGGGCTGTCGGGTTTAGGTGAGTCAGCACCTGAGCAGTACACCCACATGTAACTATTCACTTTATCTGATTTCACCACATTGACCGTGGTTTCATCAGCGTTAAGGAGTGGTTGCTTGAGTAATTCTTCTTTTAACCGTTTAACCAGCGGGGTAAACAGCGCTGCTGACTTAATCACCCAATCGCTCATGGTTTTGCGGCTCAGCTCAATGCCGTATTGCTTAAACATGCTCTCTTGGCGATGAAGCGGTAAACCATATTGATATTTACTGGTGATGAGTTGGCTAAGTAAGCTCGCGGTGGCAATGCCTTTGTTAATGGGCATAGCGGGCATAGGCTGTTGCTTTATCGTTGACCCAGTGCCTGATTTTTCACACTCACGACAGGCGTATTTAGGGCGAATATGTTCAATCACTTTGACGTGTGCTGGAATGAACTCAAGCTTTTCAGCAGTATCTTCACCGATTTTATGTAACTCACCACCGCAACATGCACAGCTTTTATCTGCTATGTCGTGGATAACTTGTTCACGGGGTAAGTCTTTTGGCAGTGGCTTGCGTTTAGGCTTGCTGCGGGTGTAGCTAATTCCTTGCTGCTCAGGCTCAGCTTTCTCAGCAATCTCTTCAACTTCATTAAATAATTCACCTTGCCCTACAAAGCCTTCAGCACTTTTGCCGAATTGCTTTTGTTGGGCTAAACGGAATTGCTCATATAAATAGGCGATTTTAGCATCTTTCTGTATAGATACTTCGCGCTCATATTTAAGCTGTTTTTCAAGCTCAGCAATGCGTTGTTGTAAGGTAAATACATCGTTCATGCCGTTTATTTTACGGCTTTTATGCACAATGAATAGGGTTAATAACTTAAACCTTGATGATCATATCAATTGATCTAAGTAATTAAGTCACTGTGTGCTGACTGACGTTGATTTCTTCCTGGCCAATAACGTCATACCCTGATAATAGCCAATGTAATTGTTGCTCATTCAGTGTCATGGTGTCACGTTTAAGCTTAGGCCATTTAAACCTGTGCTTATCAAGTCGCTTGTACCACAATGCAAAGCCTGTCTTATCCCAATAGAGAAGCTTTAACTTGTCGCGCTTTTTATTACAAAACACAAACAGCGCGCCCGATAGCACGGGTAATTCAAGCTCACATTCCACCAACGCCGCAAGGCCATTGATGGATTTACGAAAGTCCACATGCTCAGCACATAAGTACATCTCGGGCGGATTAACAAACATATTCATGCTGATAGACCTTTAATAATTGAGACGATAGCATCACAGTTAAGTGTTGTGGGTAATGTCAGTTGGCCAGTGCGCGTATTAAAGTTAATCGTTGGTTGCTCAGTGATACTGACGTGTGTGCGTTGGGCTTGTTGCTCAACTCGGACAAATTGAGGTGATGCACCTGAAGATTTCACCTGTTGCATGCTTTTATATTTATAAAACGAGCTGATAGATACTTGATGGTGTTTGCAAAACGCTTCATTCGTTCCAGTAAATGATGAGCGAAGCGCTAGGATTTCTAGCCAACGTTTAGGGATGGGTGAATTCATAAAGACCTCCAATAAAAAGTTGAAGGTATTTTCAAATACAAAAAATGGTGTTGCTAGGTGGGGTTGGCCGGACGCTTACAGTGTTTTAAGTTCCATACACACCTTTGATATTCATGATTTTTTGATAGAGGTTTGCTAGGCATTTTGCCTTACAAGGTTGCTATGTGTAACCGTTGCTCTTTAAATAAATGTAGTTGAGTTTCAAAAGCAAACTGATGTATCTCTGATTCCCATACATTTGAATCAAATGTAATCCAAACTTCCATAACTACTACCTCATTATTAGCTCGCTCACTTCGGATATTTCGGCCCTTACTTCGGGGTTTTTCAACATAAATATAATCTAAGAAAGTAAAATGAATTTTTAACCTAATCAAAGTCAAAGCATGCGCCTTTGATTTGATAATACTCGATCGTCAAATTAAACTTGCTTTGCAGCTCATTCAGATAGGAATGTTCAACGCTTGTGCATTTTACAGGACCAGCAACAATTAACTTTTCAACGAAACCTGCTTTATAAAAGTACGCATACTCTAGAAGTTGCCCAATTGCTTGCCGTATGCATGATTTAGCACTAAATGCTGTTTTGATTTCATACAACCTGTACTTATCACCCAATTGGAGAGTCAGATCAACTCTTCCGCATCCTATAACGTTTTCAGTGCCTACGTTATCCCTGCCATAGACTTGCACTAACTCATCATACAAAGCCTGTTGAAGATCATTGTGTAATAGTCGTACATCTATTTGCTGATCTTTCTTATAGGAGGCTTTGGTAAGTGACAGTTTTGTTCTGCAACCTGGTTTGAAAACAAAAGAGGGAGTGAAGTATTGCCATTTTTTGATGCTATCTCTATGTGAAGGTACAAAGGTGGTAATCGATCTAATACTTCACAAATTCGTTTAAAATCAATTGCTTAACGATTTTTTTACCTAGGAAAATAAAAGCATTAGTTTTGTACCATTCTGACTTGATTATGGTTGGCTGAAAGTCTTCACTTCTAGAGCCGTCACGCTCAATATCATAGTGCCACATGCTTAAATCGTAAAACTCAGTTCCGAATTCATTGAATAAATTAATTTTCTCTATTAGAGCATTAAGGTTTGGATGATCTCTACTAGGGCGAAGGGAGAATGCTACTCCATATCGAAACGAATTATTTTCAAAGCCGATATTAAATTGAAGCTCGGCTCGACCTCCGAAATGAGCACCCCAATCTTTTTTTACCCCCTTTGGTCAAATACATACTTTGAGGGAACTCGTGATAAAGAATGAATCTTTTTCCTCAATTCTTGAAGGTTACCCAGCTCATAAGTATTACATTTGGATTGTTAATGGCCAACTTTGATTTTTGATAACAGTACTCGACTTAATTATCTAATTACAAAGTGCTAGTGATAGAGGTTGTGTTTATTTTTTCTGAATCATAATGTGTCGGTTTATAAATGAATAAATTGTAATAAAATCAATTGTTTAAATTTTCTATAAATTTTAATTGTGAAATATACACTTTGTATAGTTGCCAATTTAGTGACCTTCTGTTTAAAATGTAGCTTCATTGTTAATAATTTTTTATTGGTTGTGTCATGGAAAATCGAAGTCAATTTTTGGATGAAGCAATATCTATTCAAGTTAGTGCGTTGCTTCTAGTGAAACAAGCTGCAGTTGTAGATATTCAATTGGCTGCGCACCTTTTCTGTATTCAATCTGAAGCTGATGTGGTTGCTATACGTGATGCTAGTACAATGACATTGCAACGACTAGCTAGAGAAAAAACAGTTATTAACGCGGCATCGCTTGGTTTGAATGGAATTAAACAAATGCTAGATGCTATTAAAAGTGCTGAGAATAACGATTCAAAACTTGGCAAGCTTAAAAACTTAGCTGCAAGTACCTCAATCGCTGTGGTGGGGAATTAATTATGAATGCAATTAGTTCAGAACTCATAGGTTTAGTGGATGGAAGAAGTGTTTCATATAATATAACAAGAGACATTTCACTGATTGTTACGCTGATGTCTCTTAATGCAAGACCAGCTCTTGTTGCAGAGCTCTTTCCTTATATCAAAATTGGACGCTATAAAGAAATAAAAAGGGAAGTAGACACTATTTCTTCTAAGCCATTTGAGTTCAAGAAAATTGCAAATTCAGTTGGTTATGGATGGGTTGATTCAAACCGCGAAGGCTTTTTGATAGCGAATCTGCTATTTAATGAAGCTAAAGCTCTGTACCCTAATTTTGATTTTGATTTTGATTTTGATAATGATAATGTTTTTGCAGATATGCTTGTTAATGTTTGTATAAGCTTTAATAAGCGCTTCCAAGATTTGGTCGACCCAATTGACATTAATCAAGTTAATTCATTGTTTTGTGGAATTTCTAAGCAGGACTTATACCCCAATAGATGCTCATGTGGCCGCTTTTATTTAAGAACAACCCAAAGTTTCACTTCTTCTTGTCCTTGGTGTCGTTGTGGTGTTAATCCTAAATCAGTGAAAACAATCAAACTTAAAAAAGTAAATATTCATCATTTCGTTCAAGAGCAATCAGTTCGAGTACAACACACGCAAGTAGCTAAAATTTCGTAGGTTGAAAGGAATGAGATTCTATTTAAGTTTAACCATTGTAGCATTGGGAGTTATGAATGCTGGTTTTGTGTCTGCTAAAAGCTCACTGGATTCTGGAACAGAAAAACCTAGTAGAGGATGGCACTTTTACGAAGATCCTCAGCTTGTAGATGAGGAAAAGCAAGAAGTTCCAAAGGCGCAACCTCCTTCTGCACAGCCAAATGATAAGAAACAAACAGAAATGGTTGAAATTAATTCAGCGTGGTTGAAAGAAAACCTTCCTAAATTACTCAATACAGCTATTGATGATCCTAGTACAGAGAACATTTCAAACTATTATTACGCACAACGTTTAGCTATCGACAAAGCGAATGCATTTAGCGATCAAACAAAAGAATTTTTTATGTTTGAAGAGCAACTTTCTGAAAGTAACCGCCGACCAAATTCAAGTAATGCGTTATTTGCTCATAAAGTAAAAACAAATAAAGATAAAGCCAAAGTGTTCAATTCTTTATTTGATAAAGCTGGGCTGTGGATGTTTTATCGTTCTGACTGCCCGTATTGTCACCAACAATTTCCTGCGATGGAGTCCTTAGCTAAGATTATGGGGGTTGATGTGTTAGCAATCTCGATGGATGGCATTCTTTTAGATAAAGAGTTCCCGGGAGTTAAGCATGTGATCGACCCAAATATGACTTTGTCTCGAAAGTTTCAAGTGAACATTACGCCTACAACAATGCTTGTCTCAAATGATGGTCAGCACTTTCAAACAATTAAATATGGCATGGCATCAGGTAGTGAACTTGTTCAAAGAGCACTCTATGCAGCAAAACGGATGAACCTCATTAATGAGGAGCAATTTGTTAAAACACAAGAAGTAAAAGACATTCTTGTGTCAAAGGAGCCTTTAGTAGTTGAAAAGCAAAAGCTAGAAGACAACCCTTCAATTCTATCTGACCTACTCAGAAAACGGCTTAATGAGATTAACCTTTCAACGACATCAAAGGCTCAGTAATGTTTAAAATTAATAAATTAAGAGTGCTAATTGCACTTAGCGTTTTGTCTCCATCAATTCATGCTTCAACTGTGATGGAAGATGTCTTTACTGAAGCTGTAACATTTCAAACGACAACTGCTACTTCATTCAGTACACCAACAAGAAACGGTATAAGTTTTGGTGGGGCTTCTTACAGAGTAAAAGGGGTAAGAGCGAATGTCGTTAATTTTCAACCTCCGAAAATATCTGGAGGCTGTGGTGGCATCGACTTTTTTGCTGGAAGCTTTAGTTTAATAAACTCCGACCAATTAGTGCAAATGGGAAGGGCGATTGCACAAGGTGTACCATCATATGCCTTTAACTTGGCTTTAACTTCAGTTTGTCCCTCATGTAGTAAGTTAATGTCAGACCTTCAAACAAAACTTGATGAATTTAATCAAATGACGGCTAATGGCTGCGAAAAGGCTGTTGGATATTTGGGAGATCTGAAATTAGATGACGGCACAAATGCAGTCGATACTTTCAAGAGCTCAGTGCAGTTTGGTGCTTTAGAAGGGCTCGCAAATGATGCTTCAGGTTGGTTAACAGATAGAGGTGAGGCAAACGCTACGAAAGGCGATACAGATAATACAGCTGTTAAAGCAGAAAAAAATGGTGTCGAAGTAGAAGTTAATACAGCTCATCATATTCTAGTGAATGCAAATGTCAGTGCATATACCCATTCCTCAATCTCAGGTTTGGGTGGTGCAAACTTAAAAGACCTGATCATGTCGTTAACCGGTACAACAATTTCTAGAAAGTCTGGAAGCACAAGCTCGACCGATACTGGGATTGATGTAATAACTAAACCTGCAACTGTCTCATTAAGAGATATTTTCGAAGAGTCTGATACAGGTTCAATTAGAGTAATGAAGTGTGAAAGCACAGATCCAAATTGCTTAAACCCTATTGAACAAACTATCTCAAGCAGAGGCTTGAAGTACATTTTTGATGATATAGCAGAAAAGCTCGTTGCCAAAATTGATAAAAGACTGAATGTAGCTCAGACGGCAGATGAAATAGCACTACAAGCTATTGCAGATTTAAATGCTACAGAGTTAGTTAGCGCTTTAAAAAGTCCTCGGTTGGCCGCAAAGACATTATCATTAACAGCTCAGGAAGCTGTAGCTCAGCAAATAATAACGGTACTTCAGGAAGTGCTTCATAACATCAAGTCAAATTCATCTGTAGGTGTATCACTAAAAGGGGCTGTTGCTAAACCATATATCGAATCACTGGATAAGCTCAATGATGATCTTGATAAAATGCGATACAAAATAGGTGAAGATTTGAAGTTGGTTGCTACGCCATATGCGGTTACCCAGGCAATGAAGTAATTTAAAATTAATGCTCATGTATGATTAAGTTGTTGTGTCAAAGCGCCTTAACAAACAAATATATGAAAAATTTGTTTGTTAAGGCCTTTTTATTGAAGATTGCAAAGAGGGTACCCATTAAAAGTACGCTTAGAAAAATAGGCGAGTTAAATCAATACAGTGAAGGCGAAATATGGCGGAATTTAAGAAACTTAGAAGCTTTTGGAATATGGTGATAGTTGTTATAGGTATAATTTATCTTTTGCATACCTACGTCACAAATAGGGTTGTTGCTCTTCTCAGTGATGGTACCCCAAATACAACATTAGTTTTACGAGGCTGTACATCAGTTGAATGTCATATCAAAGGTACATTAAGAACAGATCCAATATCTTTGGAAAGCTACATTTTGAAAAGTGATGGAACAAAGCTTTATTTTAATCACGATGAAATTTCAAGTTTGTCATGGCCAGTTATAGATGCCAATTCTGAATAAGCTTTTGTAATCTTACTATTCTGGTTAGAGACAGGATATAAGCGCTCTAACAAGGTAATGCTAGCCGAGTTTGAATATTTTAATGATACTGTATTTTGTTTGGTGCTAAATGATCCAGTAATTCCCAGCTGGCTCTTTATTTCATTATGAGCCCATTCGATGAACTGTTTTGAACCACTACATAAGCCAATACAAAAGCATTTATTATTTCTTTGGTAATATTTTCTAACCTATCCATCACCTTCAATATAGCCTGCAATAAATGCCAGTACATTAGATGATTGAGAGAATTTAGATGGGCTTAGAGTTAAACTTTTCTTACGTACAATGCCAAATTGTTTTAGGGATTTAGCAATTACCTTAGAGATAAATCTAACTTCAACCATAACCGCGTTACTTGCAGAAAACCGGTAACTTAAGGTGTTACCAAAATCTAAACCAAATCAACTAAATTCGTACTTTTAATGCATACTGCCAACTTTGTTTTAAAACTATCAAATTCTTCAACCGTCTTCGGCTGGTGTGTTTTTTCTTCGTGATGTTTCCCCGAAATAGCAGTATTAATTTTGTCTTCCAAAATTTTGATATTAAAAGGTTTTACAACATACTCATCCACCCCCATTGAAACAGCAAGCTCAACAAGTTCATGTTCAAGAATCCCTGATACAATGACAAACTGAATATAGCTACCATCGTCTTTGGCACGGACTTTTTTTAGTAGACTCAGTGCATCCTTTTTATCTGGATACCAATCACATATTATTAAATCAGGCTCGGTCTGCTTTTAGCTTACTCCAAGCTACATCAACACTTTTATACAAATGGATGTCACTAGACTGCAACTCATGGAGTATAGAAAGCAAAATCCATTCATTTCTGGATTTTGCTCTATTAGGAATATTTTAATATTTTTGGAAGCTACCAATTGAGAACCCTATCGATTAATCACTATATTTCCTGTTAGGATAATAGTGTATTAAAAAAAGCTTTAGTTGTAATACCTTAAAACTGAAGGTTAGTTTAAATTTAACTCTTAACCAATGCGCATACATATATGAATTTAAAATCAAACACCAATGAAATTTTGGAAGACTTGTCGCACAACTTGCCAGCGGCAGTATTTACTTACAATGTCGATGAACAAGGCTATGATAATATTCAATATATTAGTGATGCATGCGAAGCTATCTGGGGGGGGGGCCTCCAGAAAAAGTATTGAATAACGCACAGGTTATCTGGGACTTAATTCACCCAGAAGACATTAAAAAGATGACGAGTTCGATTCAACATTCTGCTAATAATATGTCGAAGTGGGAATGTGGGTGGCGAATAACGCCGCATAACAGTACCGATACTAAATGGTTGCGTGGTTACGGAACACCTAGAAAAGGTGAAGGTGGGGTTATAACTTGGAATAGCCCGAATTCAACTCTGAAGTGCGACACTCTTTCCAAAATTAAGCAGCCTCCGTCGTTTCTTTAAATACCACGGCTGGCTGCTTAAAACTCAAACACTTTCTTGGTCGATAATTTATCCGCGACATTGCGAACTCAACATCTGTATCACTTACTTCTCTCAGGTCGGTGCCTTTCTTTATATATTGTCGTAGCAGACCATTTGCATTTTCGTTTGCCCCACGCTCCCAAGAGCAATAGGGGTGTGCAAAGTAAAACCCTGTTTCCAAAGTCGCCGAAATGAGCTCATGAGCTGCAAACTCTCTTCCATTATCTGCTGTGATTGTATGCACGTGATTTTTATACGGCGCAAGCAGCTCTATGGTTGCCTGCGCAACATCCTCTGCTGATTTTGATGCGGCTTTTTTAACAAGGTAAAAACGTGTTTTTCGCTCTAAAACGGTGACCAATGCACCCGTTCCTTGTTTCCCCAGTACCGTGTCAATTTCCCAGTCTCCAAGGCGAGTTCGGCCCTCAACAATTTCTGGCCGTTCATCAATCGGAGTCGCATTCAAAATCGCTGGGCCCTTGTCCTTGACGCAAATGCTGATATAGTTTGCCACCACCACGTTTATCCTGTGCAATATAGCGATAAATCCACTCGTGACTGACAGGCTGTTCCACGCTCGTCAAAACGACTGAAATTTGCTCTGGACTCCAATCTGTTTGCAGCAATATTCGGACGTTTTTGGGGAATACGGTATTTCTGTGCTGCTTTACGCTTCCCCATAGCTATTAAATGCGCCGAATCAGGGCAATAGGCTTCTTTAACTTTATGCCTATTTAACTCTCGATAAACGGTGGAGCGATGGCATTTTAGTTTTTTGGCGATCTCATTAGCAGAGAACCCCTCTTCCAATAATATGGAAATCTGGTATCTTCTGCCCTCGGTCAACTGCTGATATCTCATGGTAGTACTGCTTGTTTCTTTGGCGAGAAGAGCGTACCACTTTCAGCAGTTGGCTTCCTCTTCTACGCGATCCCATGAGTGTCGCACTTATTATCTGAAATCAGGAGTGTCATTTTGGATGTGACTAATGAACATGAGTTACGAATTGCAGAAAGTGATGCGTTAAAGCACACCATAAATGTGCTAATCGCTGCACTAGAAGCTAGAGACCCATATACCGCTGGACATGGAAGAAGTGTGGCTTATATAGCAGAAGCCATTGGTAAAAAATTAAATTTACCGGCTGAGCAAATAGAAGGGATATTTATTGGTGGCTTAATACATGACGTGGGAAAAATCAGCACTCCTGCTGAAATATTAACTAAACCCACTACATTGTTAGAAGAAGAATACGCTTTAATTAAACTACACCCTATAACAGGCAGTAAATTTTTTCATAATGTATACTTTAAGTGGCCAATTAAAGAAATAGTAGAGCAGCACCATGAACGCTTAGACGGCTCTGGCTACCCGAAAGGGTTAAAAGAAAATGATATAATTTTCGAAGCTCGTGTTGTAGCTGTTGCAGACGTGCTTGATTCAATGGCGAGCAATAGGCCATACCGCTTTGCTCCGGGAATTGACAAAGCAATTGAAACATTAAAACAAGGCAGTGGTTCAAAATTTGACATAACTATTGTAAACGCGGCGATTGAATTAATTAACTCTGGTGAACTTATGTTTAAGAATGGCCTTGTTGATCAAATGCAGCTCTCTAATAAACTCACTTAACTTACTGATATTTAGGCAGACCAAGGGTGTTGATCTTATTTAGCGCCTTCACTTTGATCATCGCTTCAACCAGTTGGCGATTGTAATCACGCGCATTTAGCTTAGCCCCCATCAACTGTTTAAAACGGTACATCGCTGTTTCTGCTAATGAGCGCACATGATATCCACTGAGCTTTTTCCATTGTGCGATTCCTAACTTATTGCACAACATGACAGCCTCATTGCGTGGATGCTTATCAGTCCACAGCCGTGCATTCTCTCTCGGCGGGATAACAGGTATCGCGCCTTTTTCAGTTATTTCTGCATAGCAGCGGCGGCTATCATAAGCACCATCAGCGCTCACTCTATCTATACGCCGACGTAATGGTCTTATCAAATCTTGGAGGGTCTCGCCGTCGGTGACGTTACTGAGCGTCATTTGCGCCCCCACAATATCATGCGTGTTGGCATCCACCGCAAGGTGCAGTTTTCGCCACTTTTTTCTTGCCTTTACGTGGTGCTTCTGTGCATGCCATTCACCTTCGCCAAACACCTTAAGTCCTGTGCTATCAACTACAATATCTACAAATCCAGTGGTGCGGACTTTACTGCGAAATTTAATATTCAACTCAGCACTGCGCTTACACAGACAACTGTAGGTTGGGGCTTCAAGCGGAAGCTTCATCAAAGATAATACCGATTGTGTGAACCCTTGTAGTGCCCTGAACGATAAGCCAAAGACAGCTTTGAGTGTTAAGCAAGTTTCAATAGCAAGATCAGAGAAATGATTAGAGCGGCCACGCCCACCGTGAGTACATTCGTTATACCAATGACGCGTTGCTTTTTCGTCAAACCAGAAGCGAATATTACCGCGGTTAACGAGGGCTTGATTATAGTGAGACCAGTTTGTGATTTTGCTCATTGTTGTTGCACAGGCTAGTAGGATATAGATGATCTGATCACAGGCTGGCAAGATAGTTCAAACTTTTAGGAAACAACGCCTTTAAGAATAGTTAGTTACCAGTTTTAATAATGAAATAAGTTATAACAGACGTTTTAAGTTAAGTAAGATTGATATCCGCACCTAGCTCGAATCTGGTGGTAGAGTATTTACGTTAACTTACAATGGGGCATTTTCGATTTAGGAATGGCTGCGTATCGATTGCGATCGCTGCCATTTTAGTATGATAAAGTACTCTCTCACAGGTGTATAATAAATATAAGAATTTATTCATTCATTACATATAGTCTTTTGATTAAATAATTGTAATGTTCAGCTTCACTTGTTGATCTGATACAACTCTTTAATGGTGAGATCTTACAAGGCTCATCACCGAATACAATGATAGGTACATGGCCATAAAACATAACCGTGTTAGTGTCATCAGTGAAAGAGACGTTCAGCTTAGGTGTAATTGGCAAAGGTCTTTTCACCTTGATAATTTCGCCTGGTTTTGATTTTACTAATTCAATTTCTTTTTCAACCCATGGCGCCCATTCAGATCTAGTTTTGCCTGTAGGAGGGTTATCTTTACTGCCGGCTAAATAAGTAAGAAACTCATCTTTGTTAATAGTTCTCATACTGTTTTTGTTACACCAAGTGAAACCAACTCGTTTAACAGGGCCACCAGCAACTTTGATCAGCCTGTATATTTGTAAGGTAATAGCGTTAGGGCAAACTGACTGTATTAGCTCTCGCTTTTGACCTTGATTAAGTTTGCTGCTGTTGATGAGCTCTTTTATTATCACTTTTTGTAAATTACATGCATCGACCAGCTGTGAAGCTGATTGATAATGAATTGGCGCCAATTGGATAAAGCCAGGTAGTCTAAAAGGGTATTTAGGTGAGTGGTTATAATCTGGCGTAAACCGGGCAAAAGAACCTGTGGCCATACTTAATGCAGTAAAGCCGGTATGCTTTTCAGGGGTTACTAATTCCCAACCACTAGTATCGGACATGTCACCAGCTGAAGCTGGTAACTTATAGCATTCAGCATGAACCACCTCACATTCATGAAGGAATTGGTTAAGTGCTTCAGTCGCACTAACTAATTGGTTAAATGCAAACTCAACATCATTATATAAAGACATAGGTAATTCACTTAAGCGGTTATTTTCTATACCATCATACCATTTATTGTATATAAAGCATACACCTCAGCATCTGCGTTTTTGTCCTTTATTTTAATTTTTCTTTTATTTATTTTTATCTTCGCAATCCAATCGGGGCTGTTCAGTGGCACTATGGCGGGTGAGTATTGATTAAAGATATTAGTATGATGGTATAGTTTTGAGGCGTACATTTATCTGCTGTAGGCAAGGACTAAAGTCATCATACTGGCTGTCTTGAGCATCCCCGATTTATCGGTTCCATTCAAACACGTTAATTAGATGGTACGCCCCACCCATTAGCTAAACTCATAGAGTTGGCTATTACAGGAGGAAACCATCATGTCATTTGCAAAAGTCATAGGTATTGATTTAGGTAAATCAACCTTTCACCTAATTGGTCACGATTATTCTGGTCGTGAGATATTTCGTAATAAATACTCCAGAGCAAAGTTAGTCGATTTTCTAACAGTCCAAGAATCAACAGTTATTGCAATGGAAGCTTGCTGCGGTGCTCACTGGCTAGCAAGGAAATGCAAACAATTTGGACATGAGGTTTGTTTCAGTCAAAACAGAAGAAGCTCAACTAGGGCTCCTTATTAGACGTGTTCGTTCTGGCTATATTAAAGAAAGAACCGCCTGTATGAACCGAATTGGCTCGATACTACTGGAATTTGGGCTTAGCTTTCCGAGAGGCCATCATCAAATGAAAAACTTGTTCCAATGGATAGCTGATCAAAATGAAGTGTTGCCACCGCTATTGATTGCAGAGCTAACAACTCAATATGAATATTACAATCAATTAAATGTGTGGATTAAAGCTCAAGAAGATAAGTTATTAGCGTTAAATAAAGAAAACGATATAGCTAAGTTATTACAAACAATTCCAGGTGTTGGGCCTATGACTGCATCATGCTGTATCTCAGCAGTTGGTAGTCCTCAGGATTTTGATAATGGCCGTAATTTTGCTGCTTGGCTGGGGTTAGTTCCATTTCAATACTCAACGGGCGGTAAACCTAGAATGTTAGGTATTTCCAAGCGAGGGAATAAGGAACTGAGAGAGTTATTTATTCACGCTGCTCGTGCCGTTATGTGGCGGGATAAAACAGCGGAAAAATTCTTTGGAACATGGTTGATAGATTTAAAATGTCAAAAGCCATTTAATGTCGCACTTGTTGCTTTAGCAAATAAAATAGCAAGAATAGCTTGGTCTGTAATGACCAAGAAGAAGCCCTTTGAAATTAGAGTTTAAGTCAGTTTGCATATGATAATTAATGATGACAAAACGGTTAGACCACCAGATTGAAGACCTTGTGGACAGTTCAGCAAGAAAAATGCTTTCTCGTTTTTGAGGACAATCTGGCGCAGATCTCATCGTAGAGCTGGGACTAATGAAAGTCTCTAATAGACTCTGAGTACATTAGCGCAAACCATCTCCGTTATTTTTAGTTATTAACTTGCAAAACGGGGCGTACCATACATTATGTCCAGAAACGCTTCAGAAGCGAATTGCGGCTCTTTGCTAAAAGCGGACTATCATTGTTTCCAGTAAAGGCCATTCTTTTTTAAAGTATTCACCCTTACATACGCTTTAAAGATCTAACCTCCTAGTGATGGTAAGTAAGATAAAGGATGACTACTCTATTGTACTGTCAGGCTCCATGAAGTCTTCTAAAAACCAAGCTGAAAACTCATGCCGACCCTCTACATCCGCTTTGACATATATACTAGAAGCCTGCTGGCGAACTGTTTTTTCTTTAGTATCTCTTACACCACTAATTTCTCTAAAACTCAACCCCTTCAGCATTAACATAGCAACTTCTTGTTCACTTTTTGTCAGTCTCCACTGATTAAACTGTTCATTTATGACTTCACTGTACTTTATACGAGCGTGCTTCATTTCTTCCGAAATATTTTTTAGTTGAATGCCCGATTTATCTAATTCACTTTTCAACTGTTTAATACGCTTTGTGCGGTTTGAAATATCTCGAACCAAAAAAACAAAACCAATCGCTGAAGCTAAAACAATCAAGCTTTCTTCGACAATATGCCAAGTTGGAACACCTAAAGAAATATCAGTAATTACATCAAAAAAATTGAGTACCATTATTATAGCTAGAAGCACCGCTATCGATTTATCTTTCATTTAAAATCAACCAGTTAAAAAGTCTATGGGACATTTGTCTCATGAATCTACAACACATGCCTGACGTAAAAACTAAACATTATTTGTAAGGTAACTTCACTTTACAAACCATTCAAGGCAACTATCCCAGTTAGCCTAACAAGAGTCAGTAACAAATGATAGCAACCTCATATCGATTATTCTCATTAATAGCGTCAATGTTGTTAACTGTTTTAAGCATGCATATTCAAGCTGAACAAGTCACCAATTCAGTGATCGCCATTTCACAATTGGGAAATTTTAAACATAAGTTCCAAACCGTACATCGGGTTGACAGTATGGAGATAGAGCAAGTGCTTGGAGAAGTATCCTTCAAACCTAAATCCAGTTTCAAAGTACAACTGCCTTTTACACCGCAACAAATATCTTTTTTATACAATCCGGGTGTTAAGGTAAGTAAAGGACAAAAAGTAGCTAGAATAGAAGGGCCAGAAGTAAATCACTTCTTAGAAGAAATAGATGCCAGTAAATCAATACTTTTAAAAAGTAAGAAGCATCTTGAGTCTGTTAAAAATTATGCAAATTCGAAAACGATAAAAAGTGCTGAATGGTTAGACATCAACAAAACCTATCTTCAAGCAAAGTTAAGTTTTGAACACTTAAGCCATGCACTACAACAATTAGCCATCGATAAGAACGGCGATATTTTTATAATCAGTCCTTCTAATGGTCAACTTGAGTATACGAACGAACAATCACCATACCTTTTTGAAATAATTCCTTCCCATAATGTTTTTGTAAAATCTTCGCTATTAGCTAGCAATGTAAAAAATGTTAACTCATTTAAAACTGAAGATAATTGCATACTAAAAGTAGAAAATGTTGACGAAACAATCAGCCGTTATAAGCAAACAGTATGGAGTAGTTTCGACTCATCGTGTGAGCTTAAACTCGGGCAACAACTGTTACTAACACCTATCGTTTTAATTGAAGGTATTAAAGTCCCTCACCAGTCATTATTCGAACTCAATAACAAAAGCTATGTTGCAGTAAAACGAGGACAAGAAATAAACTTAGTTAAGGTCATTATTATTGGCAATGAGAATGATAGCTACATTGTTCAATCTGACAATCTAACACCTCAAGCCGAAGTACTTAGCTCCTTTGTTAGCATTGCCCAAGGTCTATTTCTCGGGCTGGGAGAATAAACGATGATAAGTGCGGTGATCAGGTTTTCTCTTATTCAACGAATTTTTATTACTATTTTGACTTTGCTCGTGACTGCTGCAGGAGTCAACGCTTGGTTTAATTTGCCAATTGATGCTTTTCCCGACATTTCTCCTACCCAAGTAAAAATCGTCTTAAAAGCACCGGGAATGACAACTTCGGAAATAGAAACTCAAATTACACGTATTGTCGAAACAGAGTTACTCGGTATTCCATCTCAAAAGATTCTTCGTTCAACCACAAAATATTCTATTACTGATATTACACTTGATTTTGAAGAAGGCACTGATATTTATTGGGCGAGACAACAAGTAAATGAAAGGCTGATGAATATTTGGGCTGAACTCCCAGAGGGTATTTCTGGTGGTCTTGCTCCTATGAGTACGCCTCTAAGTGAAATTTTTATGTTTACAGTTGATAATCCAAACTTAAGCCTTCAACAGCGACGTGATATTTTGGACTGGCAGATCAGACCGATTCTTCGAACAGTTGAAGGTGTCGCAGACGTAAACAGTTTAGGCGGCTATGTAAAAACATATGAAATAACACCAACTACTTTGAAAATGAAATCACTAGACGTTTCTTTTAGTGATATTGAACAAGCCGTAATAGCTAACAATTTAAATGGAGGACTTGGCCGAATAAACAAAGGTAACGACAATTTTGTTGTTCGAACACAAGGACAATTTGAAAAAATTGATGATATACGTCAGTTAGTTATAAAAAACAACCAACAAGGAATAATCAGGTTAGCCGATGTTGCAGCAATCAACGAAGGAAGTTTAATACGTTATGGTGCAGTGACACATAATGGTGAAGAGGCCGTACAAGGCTTAGTTATTGCGCTAAAAAACAGTAATACCGACCAAGTAGTAAGTTCAGTTAAAGAAAAACTTTTAGAACTAGAGCGCTCACTACCTAGTGGCACTACTATCAATGTCTTTTATGACAGATCTAATTTGATTAGTACTGCTATTGAAACCATCACAAATGCATTAGTTCAAGCTGTAGTGCTCGTTATCATATTGCTAGCCTTATTTCTTGGCAACTTTAGAGCGGCACTAATTGTCTCTATATCCTTGCCGGTGGCAGCTCTTGCCACTTTTATATTAATGAGCCATTTTTCCATATCAGCAAATTTAATGAGTTTAGGAGGCTTAGTTATTGCTATTGGTATGCTTGTTGATTCATCTGTTGTCGTTGTTGAAAATACTGTAAATAGGCTGTCAGAAAACAGCAAACTTCCTAAGCTGCATGTTATTTATAGAGCATGTAAAGAAGTTTCTGTGCCAACTGTATCAGGAACATTAATTGTCGTTATTGTTTTTTCCCCTCTATTAACTCTTTCAGGGTTAGAAGGGAAGCTGTTTACGCCTGTTGCATTGACGATTGTTTTTGCGATGTTATCTGCGCTAGTTTTAGCGTTTACTTGCATCCCGGTGCTAGCTTCAATGATACTGAAATCAAATGAAGCGAGTGAGCCTAGCTTCATCAAATCATTACAAATACAGTACAAAAAGTCGCTATTAAGCGTTATTAATTCACCTAAATCAGCATCATCGATAGCTTTTTTGGTGTTGATCACAAGCATTTTTGCCTTTGTAAGTTTGGGGAAAAGTTTTATGCCTACGTTGGATGAAGGAGACATCATTGTTCAACTAGAAAAGTCGCCATCTATTACCCTGCAATCCTCTCTAAATATTGATACCCAAGTAGAGAAAGCACTACTAAAACAAGTACCTGAAATACTTCAAATTGTAGCCAGAACTGGATCAGATGAGCTTGGCCTAGATCCTATGGGCCTAAATGAAACGGATATATTCATGGAGTTGAAGCCTCAAAATGAGTGGCGCTTTGATACCAAGCAACAGCTAATCGAAGATATACGCAACGTATTATCAAATTACCCCGGTATGAACACGAATTTTACTCAACCTATTCAAATGCGGGTAACTGAAATGCTAACTGGCACTACAGGCGATGTATCAATAAAAGTTTTTGGGGATAAAGTCCAAGAATTAGCAAATATCGCTGAAAAAATGAAAGTGTTAGTAAGCCAAGTATCTGGTAGTCAAGACATACAAACAGCATTGATAGAGGGTGGAAAATACATTCGCATTTCATTAAAACCTGAAATAGCTCATCAATTTGGTTTAACCACTAAAGCATTAACTGATTTTCTAAAGCCACAACTTGAAGGCTCACAAATATCTAAACTAGTTACCGTTAATAAATTTACGCCTATTGTTTTCGGTGCTTCGTCGAAGCACAAAGCAAGTCAGATTGGCTCAATAAATGATTTGAAACAAGTATCTGTTTTAATGCCTGATAATACCATTTTACCTCTAGAGAGCGTCGCTGACATTAAGGTAGAACAAGAACCTTTACTGATCGAAAGAGAACGAGGTAAACGTTTTGTCTCAATTACAACCAATGTTGAAAACAGAGATGTGGTAAGTTTTGTTGAAGAGTTACAAGCTAAAGTTCACTCTGAGTTGTCGCTTCCTAGCGGCTATTCCGTAACTTTTGGTGGTGAGTTCGAAAATCAGCAACGAGCAATGAAGAACTTAATTATCGTTGTTCCTTTAGCTTTGATCTTAATTTTTGTGATTTTATTTACAACTTTTCGCTCTGTATCCTTAGCAAGTTTGATTCTTTGTAACATCCCATTCGCCTTAATGGGTGGGGTTTTTGCGTTACTAATATCTAAACAATATTTATCAATTCCTGCATCAGTTGGCTTTATTGCATTACTTGGTGTTGCAGTACTCAATGGTATCGTTATGGTTAGTTATTTCGAACAGAGCAGAACCACTATATCTAATATCACTGAACGTGTAGTAGATGGCTCTCGAAGAAGGCTGCGTCCAGTACTTATGACCGCGACCACTGCAATGTTTGGCCTAATACCTTTAGCGTTTGCTTCAGGTCCGGGAGCTGAGATACAAAAACCGCTTGCTATAGTTGTTATAGGAGGCTTACTGACTTCAACGGCAACAACACTCTATTTATTACCAATCTGGTATCGTTTATTGGAGCAGCGCAATGTTTAGTTCATCATTAGTTTTTACCTTCATAGTCCCTAAGAAGCACAAGGATGATGTTATCGACCAATTAATGCTGAGTGATATAGCATCCGGCTTCAACATTTTCCCGATCATGGGATACAGCAAGAAACATAGTGCTTTTAGCTTAGAGGAACAAGTTAGAGGCTACAAAGATATGCTGAAGTTTGAAGTAGTTATTGAGCAATGTGAATTAGAAAAGCTTAAAGAAGAACTAAAGTTACTATTTACAACCATAAAAATTAGGTATTGGACAACAACTATCACCGAAACAGGCCATTTATAAGTTACGCAATCTCTGGAAAAGGAGAAATGTTATGAACAAAACTAGAACACTTACTTATGTGTGGCCTAAAAGCATCAGGCTTTTTCACTGGATAAACGTCATCACAATTAGCTTACTAATAGTGATCGGCTTAATCATCTTTAATGGAAAAACACTTGGAGTAACGGTGGACGCCAAAATAATGCTTAAAACCATACATGTTACTATCGGTTACATTTTTGCCATAAACCTTATCATTCGGCTGGTTATGGGGTTTATTGGTTCGTCGAATGACATGTGGTCACAAACTCTGCCATTTATGAAAGGGCATAAGAAGGAACTAACTAAATTCAGACGCTCTCCCAAACAAGTATACAAAGGCCATAATCCAATAGGAAAGCTCATGGTATTAGCTTTGCTGATAGCAATGACAATTCAAATGGCAACGGGCTTAATACTGGCAGAGACTGATATTTACTACCCACCGTTAGGAGATGTATGGACTCCTCCCCCAAATATAGTGAGTACGGTATAAAGAAATTGGACAATTACTTTTACCAATAAGGAATCCATACAT
>NZ_LKDX01000064.1:0-20595 GCF_001401795.1 Pseudoalteromonas sp. P1-26
TTACTTTGGTCGGTAAATCAAAAGGATAAACTTTGACCTGCACCTTTTCCAGCTCAGGCGAAATTACAGAAAGAATGATGCACTAACCTATTTTCGCCATACTATGACTCCTTCTTATCTAAACAGATGTAAATTTTTCTCCTCAAATACGCAGGCAAAAGATAACAGTTGGTCATATAAAAGCAATAATAAAGGACTATTGCTGGTAAACTCTCAGTACATTATTATTAAATTCGATGTAGTAGTTAGAGTTGGATGTTTGTATGGGAGCCTCGCCTATAGCTTTAATGAGCTTATTATTCTGCTTCATATTTTGGGTGATTTCTTTAGCTGTATTCTTAAAGCGTGAATTTATTCGGTCTCTTGCAATAGCGCAGCGCGTCAGAAAGTTGGTTCAAGAGTCAATTCAACTGGAGGTCTACATGAAAGAACTGCCAGTTAATGATGAGCGTTCAGCTGTCTTCCGTAGAATTCAAGAAATTAAAGCTGAACTTGCTGGAATAGAAGGCTTTCCTCAAAAGAGTAGTATTACCCCAGCCTATGCATCCAAGATAGAACTTAAAAATGTTGTTAATTTAGCCAGCTACAAACGCAGAGCTTAATATGGAACATATAAATGCATTTGTAGTTTCTTATAACAAGTTATTTACTGCAGGAGCTAGTGACTTCTTTTTTAAATACTTGATGAGCTTTTCAGGCTTACTTTTTGTGGTTTTCTGCCTAACTATCATTAAAGCCTACTTTAAAAAAACATCATTCTCACACATGTGTTTAGTAACATTCGTTACAATATCCTATTTATCAACTGATTATTTAATGGCTCTAGAGTACTTAAGAGAAGCGGGTAGTTTTATAGATGGTGTAGTCAATATGTATTTGATGTTCTCTCTTTTTGATAGCATTACAGCGCTTATCATTGCCTTATTATTTCCTTTTATAAGAAAGGGTAAAGGATACTCAGATGCTTCAGTAATCACAATGTGTATCTTTTTGATAAATTCAGTCTTGCACCTAATTTTGATGTTAAATTATATTACGCAAAATTCCCTTAACCCTTATTTAGGCTTTTTTTACTCTATTACTGTAAATATAAACGACTTGATATTACTTAGTGCATTTCTAGCACCAACTTTTATTACTAAAGTAAAACTTCTTTTTACGGAAAAATTGCTTTTACGCCTGTCGGATTAAAAATGGCTAAGGTCTTTCTGGCCATTTTCTTGCTAATTTTACTTTGCTAGGCTGATTTGGAGGGTTTGGCTTTAATTGTTAAAGCACCTTCTAATGACGTTTTAATCTTCTTAGTAATTGTTGGAACAAAAGTAGGGTCAATAATTCCGTAATCAGCACTTTCTTCTAACGAACTTGCAACTACTTTATTTACAGTTTCAAGAAGTTCTTCAGGTCTAACATCTTCTAAATTTGTGTTTTCATTTATGTTCAGAAGAAGGTAGTCTAGACTTACATTTCTTCTAATCGCTGTAGTTAAAATAAAATCCCATGGCATAGAAGGGCGGCTAAACCACATTTTCATAGTGCTCGCATTATGTCCTAAAGCTCTTCGTCCACTTTCATCTTCAATTTCATATAATTCATCAACCCCCCACACTTGCTTGCAGCGCTCTAAAACTTGTGAGACGTATTTTTTCTTTGAGTCATCATCTAGATTTTTAAAATATGTATCAGCCATGTTTAGTTGTTCTTGTAAGTTCACTACTCTATATTCTAACAAAAAAAGATAAATTTAAAATGAACAAAAATTTATGTTGATTTCAGTCACTTTTTGTAAATCGATAAAACCTTAAAAATCAATGTTTTTTGATATAAACGGCAGTAGAAACAAAATTTTAGATCTCAAAACAAATTATTCAACACATCCTCAAATGCCTTTGAATCTTCATCTACAATATACATTGCAGTTGTAACTTCTTTAGAGTGGCCCAGAAGTTTACTAATTCTACTTATCTTTACGCCTTTTTCATCGAGCCAAGTCGCGTAGGATCGTCTTAAAGAATGGGGAGCAACAGTATTATATTTTTTACAAAGTTCATAAATAGCGCTACCAGTTAAAGGGTTGCTATTTTCAACATCAATATTTCCACTACGTGGCACTTTCACAAATAACGGGCCAGGCTTTATACCTCGAACGTTCAACCAGTCTTCCAAAGCAATTTTTGTAACAGGGTGGATCGCAACATACCTTTCCTTATTACCTTTACCAATAATCTTCAAATACTGAGTATTTACTGTAACTCTATCTTCGATACTAAGTTCTAAGACTAATGATGAAATTTCTATTGTTGCCAACTCACTTCTTCTTAACCCGGTACCAATTAAAATATGAAAAAGCGCCAAATCTCTAAGCATTTTATTTCTATTAGTTGGGTTTGAGCTTGCTATTCTCTCCAAAAGCCCTTGGAAACTAGAACGAGAAATTACCTGATGTTTTTTAATTCTAGAGCCGGTTTCTCCTTTCACTTTTAGAATACCATCTAGCTGCAATCTAGAAATCTGTCCTAACAAATAGGCATGCTCACATACACCCTTTACAACGGATACATATAATGAAATCGTTTTTGGAGATAGCTCCTTGGCTTTTAGGTTATGGATAAGGCTATTCAAATCAGTTGAAGTAATTTCTGCCCAATTAATTTCATAAAAATCTGGGTAGCCGGTATGTTTTGCAATTGCTTGCAAACATCGAGTGACGGTCTCTTTGGATGTATCCGCCGCCAAAGAGTTAACATAATTAAATATCGGACATTTAGGGTTTACATAAATCTCATTTAATTTTTGTTTAATCTTGGTAGCCGGTAATTGAAGCTGTTTTAAATCGATAATCTTTTCCAATCTGCTGTTCATAATTTAAATTCATACGAAAACATAAGTACTGTATATTTATACACCCTTAATTAACTTGTGTAAATGCCCATTTATGCAATTTAAATATTATGTTAAATCAACTATAAAATAGAATCTTGGGAAATTAGACTCTATTAATTAAAAAGATTTTTCTAGGTAGAAGGGGATGTTTTACTTCCGAAATTTAACAAGTAAAAGATAAAATTAAACACTGCATTTTACTTTTTAGATTCATCTGATGGCTCGACGGCAAAATGGCGCGGGCAATCCCTATATTGATTCCCGCCACAATGCTCTTTGCCACTACAACGAAATCCACTTACCTCAAAATTGAAGAGCCGTTATTATATATAACATAGGCAGGTGGGGACATATTAAAATTTGGTATGAACTTACAGTGTACAATTTTCCTTAGAGTTAATCGGGCTATAAAATAATGAGCAGCTTCATGCAAAGGTACCCCAATCAAAAACAATATTTTTGAAAATTTGGTATTACTTTGCTTTAGTATTCTCGCAATAAAATATTGAAAATAATAATAGTTATTAGTAAGAGCATATTAATTTTCGAATCGAAAGATTAGTCCGATACTAACCAGTATCGGACTTAAGTAACTAATTTACAAGGATTACTTAAAGCTGCCAACTTTACTTGATAAGAAAATAAAGGCAATTATAAATTCACCAACCACTACAGCGAACAGCCATTTTATATTTTCTGTATCAAATTTCATGAAGTCCAAAAGAAATATAATTACTCCAATTAAAAACCAAATTAAGAACTGAGTTTTCATAATTCCCTCTCTAATTCATGAGCATCTTTGGCTTGAGCGATCATTTCAAGAGCGTCATTAATTTCGGTTAAAGTTTCTTTATCTATTAACGCTATTCGATCTAAATCTATTTTTTCCGGGTTGGATATCCAAGAGACATCATACTTAGCAAGCAATAATGATTGAGCAGACTTTAAGTTTTTCTCTGCTTCAGCAAAGCCTTTTGACAAATTTATGTCCATCTTAAATCCTTAGCTGAGCATGTTTCTTAAACACATCACCTGTTTTTGGGTTTATAAACAGGCCATTCATTTCAGCTAAAGATTCTAAAGTGACATCTGGATTATTTTTTAGAATAGCGTTTCTTATATCTTCATTATTTAAAAATACATCTGCTGGAATGGTAAGTTGGTTTAAATCCATTGGCGCTATGCTTGGTGTTCTCCCTAATTCAGAAATGATATCCATTGCCGACTTCAGCTCCGAGAAAATAGCAAAACCAATATCATTCATTTCTTGTTTACTGGTCCCAGCCCCATTTTTAATTAGCTCTGGATAAGGCATTAAAAATACATTTAAAGCCTTTTTAATTTTATTTCCAATATCTTTCAATGACATATGTAAAATACCAAGTTCGAATAACTACATATAATTTACAGCTTGTTTCTAATTAAAAGGCGGGAAAAAAGAGTAATTTTGAAATTTAATCTATTTTTTAAAATGTTTCTGGTTGAAGTGTTTTTAAACCAAGTCCAATTTTAAAAATTGGACTTGGTGGAAGGTATTATGGTGCAACTGATTCGGTTTTAGTACACTCCTCCCCTTCTAGGCTCCAACCTGCAGGGCAAGTATTAGTGCTTGGAACTTCTTCAGTTTTACTACACAGATCCACTGATAGAATATAATTTTCGGGGCAAGAGTAAGTCACAGCGGTAGATGTAGAGCTAACGCAGCTAGTGCCATTTAATGTGCCACCATCTGGACATGAGTAAACCAAACTCGCACTCTCTCTCTTATTACATTTCGACCCTGACAAACTATATTGTGATGGACAAGAGTAAGTCACAGCAGTAGATGTAGAGCTAACGCAGCTAGTGCCATTTAATGTGCCACCAGCTGGACATGAGTAAACCAAACTCGCACTCTCTCTCTTATTACATTTCGACCCTGACAAACTGTATTGTGATAGGCAAGAGTAAGTGATACTGGTAGTTTGTACTTTTTCGCAGCTAACACCGCCATCTGTATATCCACTTGGGCAATATTTATCCGCAGCATAAGATGTATTTGACATACATCGCCATACCCCAGAACCTAAATCAACGGTTCCAGCTGGACATGAATATGATGCAGGCACTGTCTGTCCATTCTTTTTTTGGCAAGTTGGATAGACTGAAGGAATTAAGGTTTCACCAGAACCGCAGACATACTTCCCCCCTTCATATTTGGTTAAAGCACATTGGGAACCTGAGTTATTCGTTAGTGTACAATTAGTTGAATTTGGATCAAATGAACTTCCATTAGGGCAATAACTAGTTGGCCCAGCCTCTTCATAACTAGGCTTGCATGACATGTAGATAAAATCCGTTTGCTCTACTTTCCTACACTGGTTACCTGAAACATTATAACCAGATGGACAACTCTTAGATGCATCAATTTGAATATCTTTATAACAGCTGCTTCCAGAGCGCGTATATCCAGCGGGGCAAGATGAGCTTGCTGCTGAGCTAGATGAACCTAGACATAAACCATTTGAGTATGTTGTACCAGATGGGCAATTCTTAGTAGCATCAATTTGAGTGTCTTTATAACAGTTGCTTCCAGAGCGCGTATATCCAGCGGGACAAGATGAGCTAGCAGGCGAGCTCGATGAACCCATACATACACCATTTGAATACGTTGTACCTGCAGGGCAGTTCTTAGTGGCGTCTACTGTATATGTTTTAGAACAACCTCCCGAATTGAGACTGTACAAATAACCTGATGGACATACTTTAATTGCTGGTTGAGTCGTGGTTCTGTAACACATTCCGCCAGATAAAATGTAGCCTTCAGGACATGTTGCCCCTTTGACACTTAGAGTGATGGTATAATTTGCAGCTCCTGATGATCCAACTACCCCTGGGTAAATTGGAATGTCTAGACCACCAGCTGAGTTAACAGCCTTATCAAATTGAACAGTTTGCCCTTTTGTTACAGTAATTCCATTTACAACAACAGAGCTTGGTGCGTCACTATGTAACTTAAATGTGATCTGCTGTTCACCAAAAGCCTTATTTCCGTCCAAGGTGTACAATGTTGGTACCTTTATTATTGTAAACGGCTCATCAGCTTTACTACTTAGTAAGCTTTTAGAGGACAGGGTGTTTACAGGTTCAACATTTACTGTGGTTTCAGCTTTAGTGCTGAAAGATATATATACCAAGGCTAGTAGTAATAGTTTACGAAATAGCATTTTAGAACCCAAAGTAAGTTGTTATTCTAAATAGAATTCCTTTTTGAATTTGGTCCAAATTTGAAAATCTATTAAGTTGAGTTTATTAATTTACTTGAAATGGATTTTAGAAATGCCTGAAAAAAAACTATTTTTGACAGATAATTTAGGGAAAGTGGAGTTAGTTTTTACAGCTGAAGGTTTGGTTTTCCGATTCTCGAACCAAAATAGTGGCTCTGCTAGGTGACAAAACTCCGACATGACATACTACCATTAGCAGTCTAAGTATTAACTACAACTCCATTGCGTGCTTGAAATAAAAACAGATTTGAAAAAAGACTGATGATTAATGCTAATAACAGCTAAAATCTTTACTCAGTTTTTCCAGTTAAGAAATGAACCCAACCTTTCCATTCACTTTTGTAATGAAGATTTGGATTTGATGGTATATTAGCAGGCCTACCACCCTCTTTACTCAACTCCCTAAATTGCGTCATCGTCTCAACACCCAATGTCCGAGCAATTCGACAAGCTTCATGAAACTCAACGAATCGCCCACAACCAGGTGAGTTTTTAGGTGCTAAAACTTCTGACCATTTACAGCCATATACATTAGGTGGGCGCTTAGGCATAGACTCTGGAAATTCATCACCTTCACTGGCCTCAAGCCATTCTTTAATTGAGGATAACTTTTTCTCTCGAGCATATCTTGCTGCTTCTGTAATTGATACGTATTTATCTTGGGACATTTGTTTAAAGTATCTTACACATAATTTTTTTAATTCTACGATCAATTTTTAAAATTTTAAACATTATGAATTTCTAAATTACTAACAACTTTAGCTATACTAAGTATTTAGACTTGTAATGGTGCTATTCAACTGGTATAGCTCATTACTATTCAGAAAACAAGCAACACTTCTTTCAAGTATGAGAAGCTGAGTAGAGATGCATTAACTGATAATTATTAGCATCTTTCCAACTAATTTTGCCATTTCTATTATATCCACTAACGCAGTTCATCATCACGAATTTTAATGCGGCAGTATGAAAGCCATACTCTAACAATTCTCATTTGAGATGAAAGTATGTTGACATCTACAATTATACACTCAACCAACCACCTAACTTAGACATTACAATTTAATTAGAAGTTAAAAAACTTGAAGCTATAAAAATAATGCCCGAAAAAAGCCAAACTCCACAGTATTTCACCCAGCAATTACTATTAAGATATGTGACATTAGGATTGTTAGAGTCAATTAAAATTGTACAATCAATCCCATTTTTAAACTGGGCTATAAGCTGCTGATCAAAAGCAACAAAAACACTATAAAAATTACCTTTGAATTTATAGCTGACTAACATCCTCTTGTAGTGCAAAAGCTCTAAATTGCGCACGTTATTATCAATTACATTGTTAATGTTTACAATTTTACAAACTCGCCAATGTTGCTTCTCATAACGAATCCTGAGCCATCTTATAAATGTTAGTAAGCTCAACATAACGAAACAAAGCCCTAATAATAAAAGTAATAAGCTACTCATTTTTTAATGACTTATAAATATAATGTGCAGTTATAAGATCGCTTAACGCTGTGCCAACAGACTTAAATACTGTTATATCGGATTCACATTTTCTCTCATAGTTATTTTTTTTAGCTAGCTCCGCAAGCTCGCCGGATATATTAGCTCCATCAAAAACTCCCTCAGAAATAGGAATCAACAATTCACCAGCTTCAGCAAGAACATTCTCCTTGCTATCTACATATACCTTACTTTGTGCGATAGTAACACTGTCACATTCGCGCGAGTCGCAGCGATGATTACCAATCAAATCAACATGCGTACCAGGCTTTAACCAACCACCTTTAAATAATGGCGTTGGTGAACCTGTTGCGCAGCTGATCACATCGGCACTTTTAATAACTTTTTCACAACTTTGTCCGATAACAAACTCAATATCAGTAAATGCACGCTGTAAGCTATTGTGTAAAACAGCAACTTTATCTTGATTACGCCCAATTAACGTTACACATTTAAAATCGCGCACACTCAAGTGTGCTCGAACCATATACTCAGCTAAATTGCCGCTGCCAAAAAACACTAAATGCTGGCTATCTTTTCGCGATAAATAGTAGCTTGCCAAAGCAGATACTACAGCTGTGCGCCAAAGTGTTACACGTGTACCATCAACTAGAGCAAGAGGTTCACCATGAGCGCGAGAGAACAGCATTATTTTTGAATAAAGTGACGCATACTCACTATCAGTATTACTTGGAAAGTAGGTAAATGCCTTTACTCCAATAACCTGTTCATTCCATGCTGGTAATACGGCAAATGCGTCATGGTTTGTGTCTGTTTTATCTAACTCATACACATGTCGCTTGGGCATAGTAAACTGCTGAGCAAACCCTTTTTGTAAAGCAATGCGAAGCGAGTCAAAATCTAGGACAGCATCAATTTGCGTTTGATCTATTACTTTCATCCTACCCCTCCAATTCGAACGGCTTAGGGGCGTGGGTTAATACTTCATAACCATTTTGAGTTATTAAAATATCGTCTTCTATTCGCACACCACCAAAATTCGGAATGTAAATACCCGGTTCAATCGTGATCACATTACCTGCCTCTAATACATGACGGCAATTTTTATTAATAAAGGGCAACTCATGTAAAAACAAGCCAACTCCATGGCCCAACCCTTGCCCTGCCCATTTACCAAAACCAGAGTCATCGAGTACTTGCTGTGAGATGTTTTGTAAGTCTAGACAGTCAACACCTGCTTTGAGTAGGTTGATCGCTGCTTGCTGAGCATTGCTTACGCTTTGATAGATTGCTGATTGTTTCTTTGAAGCTTTACCAAGTACATAACTGCGAGTCATATCAGAGCGGTAACCATTCACCACTGCGCCAAAATCAAGAGTAATAAAATCACCTTTAGATAGAGTACGTTCACTCGGGCTGCCATGAGGCAGTGCACAACGCTCTCCAAACATTAAAATAGTGGCAAACGACATTCCTTCAGAGCCTAGTTTTTGCATTCTGAATTCAAGTTCCAGCGCTAGGTCTCGCTCTGTTACACCTTCTTTAAAATAGGGTAATGTTTGTCTAAGCGCTTCGTCAGCAATGGCCGCAGCCGCTTTTATTTGCTCGACTTCCCAATCATTTTTAACCATGCGTAAACGTTCAACCATACCGGTAACTTGTGTAACTGTATGACTAGTTAACTCACTTGCCACTTGCTGCCAAAGTGCAACATCAATAAAAGCGGCATCAAAACCTAATTGACTATTAGTCGTTAAAAAACGATTTATGCACTGACCTAATGTTTCACTATCACGATCACGGCTGACAACCTCAAAGCCAATAGACTCTTCTTGAGCTCGGCCAAAATAGCGATAATCGGTTATTAGTACACTTTCCTCCGCAGTTATTAACGCGTAAGCAGCATTACCGCTAAAGCCACTTAAGTAACGAATATTTTCATGGCCTAATACGAGTAGCGCTGTTAACCCATTTTTTTTTAATGCCTGCTTTAGTAATTGTTGGCGAGAGGTAAATTGATTTTTCATCGAAATATAAATCCTTGCTTTAGGGGATCATTTGGATCAATTAAAAAAGTATGTTTGCCAGTGACAAAGGCTTCACCGCTCACTCTAGGTATTACTGCATGGGTATCAGCTAACATGCGTTGCGCTTTTAGCTCAACTGAAAATATAGAGCCTAAAATACTCTCTATTTTTATTTGCTGTCCTAACTTAAGCCTGCCTTTTGCAAACTCTAATGCAGCTCTGGCACTCACGCCGGTACCCGTAGGGCTGCGATCTAATTCGCCCTCAGCAAAAATGCAGACATGGCGGCTAAATACAGAATGACTTTTTTGTGAATTTGAATAGAAAATCACCCCATATAAAAAACTTAATGCATCATCGGTCGGGTGTTTTGGTTGGTAGTGGCTATTAACATCCTGCTTAATGATTTTTCCTAAGCTAATAATTTGTTCATGATTGTTGGGCGCCAAACTTACATCCAAAGTATCAGCATCTACAAAAGCATAATAAGCGCCGCCATAAGCAATATCACAATTGACGGTACCAAACAGAGGTATCTCTATTCGCATATCAAGTTTTTCTGCATAACTTGCAACATTATCAAAACAAACACTTATTAGTTGGTTATTTCGAAGAGTAATATACGCCTTGATAAGCCCTGCAGGTGTATCTATACGTAATTCATTAACGCCTTCAATAAAGTTGCAAATGCTGCTATCTTTAGCTGCTGTGGCAAGCGCAATGATAGCGTGACCACACATTGTGCTATAGCCTTCATTATGTAAAAACAGTACGCCAAAATGGCTATCTTTACGTTCAGGTTTTGTGATCAACGCGCCGTACATATCAGCATGACCTCGGGGTTCGAACATCAGTGCTTTACGTAGGTGATCGAATCTTGTTAGGCAATCAGCTCGCTTTTCAATCATGGTTTGCCCTTGTAGTTCAGCAAACCCATCAATGATTATGCGTAAAGGTTCACCGCCGGTATGCATATCAAGAGTATCCACTTGCAGCCAACCATCTTTAGGCTGTTGCCAATGAGAATATAAACTGTTCGTCATAGTTAACCTTAAAATTTATACGAAAAATGCCAAGCAGTTTCCTGCTCAGCATTAAGGCTGTATGGCTCAAATGAGCATGTGCTTAAACATCAAAACAACACACTAAATTACCCTAAGATAAATAGCTTAGTCCGCTGTTTTCAAACAGCTGTTTCACTAGGGAGTTAAAACTCTATACGTGCAACTAAAGACACATAACGCGCGCCTTGACGCCCCGTCACGAGTCCATAGTCTGGATTCAGTTCTAAGCCATTATCACCGTACTGCGCACGCTCTTCATTGATTGACATAGCACTATCACCATCAAATAAGTTATAGACGGTGCCTTTTAAAGTCATATTGGTACCAAAAAAGTCCGTGTTATAAGTCAATGACATATCGACATTCGTTAACCAAGGTAGGTTTCCTTTGCTACCACGAGGAGCTGGATTACCATTTTCATCGTAATGTGATGCTTGATCATAGTATTGGCTAATACACGCATCCCAAGGATTCCCCTCTGCACAGCTATCTACGCCCGCTGGATGAACTGAAAAGTAACTTTTAGGACGGCCTGATGTAGTACGGGCAACAAGACCAATGGTCAGAGCTTCTGTGATGTTGTATGCACCACTGAATTTAAATGCATGGCGGTGGTCGTTAGGTAAGTTACCGTAGCCGTGATCCATCAAATCGCCATAGTCATAAGAGGTTGTCCAGCCTGGATCAGCTTGGTCGTTATCCGTTTTCACAAGCCCTTCGGTGTTACCATAACTATGTGACCAGGTATATGAGGTATTAATACGTAAATCATCCGTCACATTGCCGTCTAAGGTAAACTCAAGTGCTAAGTACTTTCGCTTAGCCTCTGGTAAAGCAAGTTCATCAGCACTTAAATTAACCTCATCAATCTGGCCATCACCGTCAAAATCATATGACATTTGAATAGCTTCACCTGGGTTATTAAGCACATAGTAAGAACCTTGACCCACGTTATCGGTAATGCCCATTTCTGCAAGCTTTTTAGCTAATACTGGGCCGACATCAGTGTCTTCAACGCTGCGTCCAAGATCACGATAAATCGCTCGTACACCCGCTGACATAGTATCGAATACTTCTTGCTGATAGCCGATAGTAAATTCATCACTGTACATTGGTTTTAATGAAGATGAAGCAATCAACCCTGGTTCAGTAATACCACGCTGGCGCCAACGCCTATCTCGCAACATATCTCCTCTGCTTGGCGAGCCATCAGCCATTAAAGTTGGTGCACCGTTTGCGTCTAGTTCATCTAACTCAAAGTACTCAAACCATTCAATCGAAGCAGATCCTTGGGTAATATTCATGTTCGCAGAGACTGGTTGGAAATAACGCCCATATGTAGCAAAGATCTTAGCACTGCCATCACCCGACACATCATAAATAGCTTGCAAACGCGGTGCTATTTGATTGTCAATATCAACGAAGGCACGACCATCTGATACCGTGTTTTCAAACTGGCTATAGCGTAGCCCCATGTTAAGCACTAAACTATCGGTTGCTTGCCATGAATCATTAATATAAAAAGCGAGTGAAGTTGTATCTGAATCGACTTCGCGACTTCGAACTCGTCTTTCTATAAAGTCACTCCCCAAAGAAGCACCAGATACATCATTTTCACCGGCAGTTTTAACTGTCCACCATCCCTCAGCATCACCAATACCGTTTTGACCTTCAAAGTAATCAACTTTCACATTAGTGTAATCAATACCAAACTGGATTGAATGCATGTCTAGATCCCAATTGAAATCAATCCTTGCTTGGTCGCGCGTAAACTCTTGTTCAGTCACAGACGAGTTTGTATGTTGACTCAAAGTGACAAAGCCATCACGTTCATCCCAAACACCTGGCTTTGGTGATGCAACCACATTTTCAACGTTTTCAGTCACTCGCCCAACAACTGCTGAAACAGAAAAAGTATCAGTTAGGTAGCCATTATAATTTAAGCTATATACTTTACCGCCATCTTCCCCTGGCGCATTCACGCCTTGCTGCTCACCAATCACATTCTCTTGCCAGTTATAAGCAAAGGTTTTATCAGTCCATGTACGTTTGTTGTTCATCGCTGAAAATCCTACAGAGTGATCTTCGTTTATAAACCAATCTACCTTCGTGAACCAGCGGTCCTCATCACGTTCAAAATCTGAATAAGTCGTTTGGCCAGCGCCAGTAGACTCTTCACGGCGTGGTGCAAACAAACCATAAAAGAACAAGGTATCTTCGATGATTGCACCACTGGCCCAGAGCTGAAGTTCTTTAAAATCGTAACTGCTTTGCTGTGTATTTGTACTAATAGTGCCATTTTCTTGATAAATAGAGTCGTGCTGACTACGTAAACTATCAGGATCCCAGCGTACTTCTGCACCGAAGTTAAAGTCATTATCACCAGACTTAGACACCGCATTAACAATACCGCCAAGTGCTCCACCAAATTCAGGACTAACACCACCCGTTTTCACTTGCGTTTGTGAAATAGCTTCCCATGGCAAGCGAATTGAGCCTAAACCTGTACGGATACTGGTTACGTTTAAGCCATTAAAGTAATAACCATTTTCAGCTGCTGATGAACCACCAAAGCTTGAAGCACCATTAAAACTTGCGCCACCCGGTGCAGCTGTACCTGGAGCTAATAACGCAATACTTTCAAAACCAGTGTTTACTGGCATAGCTTTTAATTCAGCATCACTGAATGTTAGACCTGAAGTAGACGAAGCCATATCTACACGGCGAATAGCGGATCCAGTAACAGCAATTCGCTCAATATCACTACCGGCTTTATATAATTGTGCATCGAGAATAATTGATTGACCAATCGTCACTGCAACATTTTCTTCAACTAACGGCTCAAACCCTTCTTTACTTATAGTGACATCATATGTACCAACTGGCACATTGCGCAGTAAATAGTCACCATCATTATTACTAGTAATGGTATACACTAAGCCTTTACTTTTATGTTTTAAAGTTATTGTAGCCCCGGTTAAATCGTTGCCAGCTTGTGCCACTACATGACCTTTAACAATGCTACTACCATCAACTGCTTTTGCTGTAGGAGTCATTATTAATGCAGCTGTTACCGCCGTTGCTAACAGCGATTTAATGCCTATTCCCCGAGTTTGCTTTTTATTATTTGTAAACATGTGAATGTTCCCTTGTTCCTGTTGGTTTTATTGCCTATTTAACTTAGACGACAAAAAATATACACCTATTACATATTGTATACAATATTAAATATACACATAATTCATATTCATCTTTAAGCAACTGATCTTATTAGTGAAAAATTCTTATGAACTTTCGACCCAACAGAAAGGATCTATTTATGGTGCTAATTGGAATAATAAAAAGGGAGGGAAGGCATCACTTCTGTATTATTGCTGCTGAAAAGCTAAAGCGATGCCTAAAGTTATAAATTAGGGTTTAATAGCCGGTACTAGTTGCTAGGTATATTTTTTAATTACTTTTTTCACTTTCTAATTTTATCAGTAATTGTTTTATATCGTTTTTAGCTTTAACAATATGATTTTTTAGAAATTCACAGGCATTTTGACAGTCTTTTTTTCTGCATAACTCGAGTAAAGTACGGTGCTCTTCAGGAGCTTTTGTTAAACCGCCTGCCAATAAAATATGCATACGTACATAGCGCTCTGAGTTTTTGCTGTACATATCAACCAACTCACGGGTTTGTGGGCGCGCGGCGCGGCTGTATAATTTAGCATGAAACTGGCTGTTTAAATCGCCAGTGGCAAGGTGGGTATCGCCGGCATCCATGGCTCTTTCAAGCTCAGTTAAAATAAGCTCGGCTTCAATAAAGTCTTGATCAGTTAAGCTTTGTATTGAATGTTTTAATAGCTCGGCTTCAAGAAGTGCTCTGAGGTCAAAAATTTCGTCAATTTGCGACGCCGAAAGCTGTGTGGCAGTGGCTCCTTTATGAGCTTCAAAGTAAACCAGCCCTTCGGCTTCAAGTTGTAGCAAAGCTTCACGCACCGGAATTCGACTCACGTTTAGCTCTGTGGCTAATGCAGCTTGGCGTAGCGGATCACCCGCTTTTATTTCACCTGAAAGAATTTTTTCACGAATAGCTTCTGCTACAAGCTGAGTTCGAGTTTTATGTTCTATGGCCATAGTAATTTCTATAAATTGCATTTGATATACATTATACCTATAAAAACACGCATGCCAAGTTAGAATCCTTCACAATAAAGAGATAGCGGGAAATGCAATTTCCACTCCCGCTACAATTAACTAAGACTGATAGCAAATTGGTCGCAAAAATCTCAACATTGCATTTAACCCAACGGAAGTGCTACGTACATCTGTGGAGCTTGGAAATGGTCCACCATGGTTCATTGAGCCACATACTTCTACGCCGGTTGGCATTTGATTGTGTATTAAACGCCCTACTTTGTATTTCAGCTCTTCTATAACGTGTTCAGCTTTAGCTAAATCATCAGCGCTGTCATGCACACTTGCCGTAAGCTGCCCTTCAAGCGCTGCTACTAGTAAACTTAACTGCTCCATGCTTTCATAGCGAACCAATAAAGCGGCTGGGCCAAATACTTCTTCACGTAATGCAGGGGTTGCTAAATAGGTATCAACATTACAGGCAAATACATGGGCATTACCATGAAAGTCTTCTGTAAGTGCGCCTTTTGCAATAAGCTCTACGTTTTCGAGCTCACTGCGCAGGCTAACTTGCTTTTTAAAGGTCTTCACAATACCTGGGGTTAATAAAGTATCTGAGGCGGCTGCACTAATGCAGTTGGCTACCTCGGCTTCTAATTCATCACAGCCCGTTGGTACCAGCCATAAGCCAGGACTAGTACAAAATTGGCCATTACCCATTAGCATTGATTGGCATAGCGCTTCAGCCATAGCTTTACCTTCATTTTGAGCTTTTTTTGGTAAAACTATTTGTGGGTTTATACTGCCGAGCTCGCCATAAAACGGAATAGGCTCTGAACGCTTGGCAATTGTTTCTTGTAGTAAACGTGCGACATTAAATGACCCCGTAAAACCAACAGCTTTAATAGCTGGCGCCGCGACTAATTGATGCGAAATATCGTAAACATCACTTTGCAGCATTGAAAATACACCTAGCGGCATATCACATTCTTTAATCGCAGCAAGCGCTGCACGGGCCATTAGCTCCCCAGTGCCTGGATGCGCAGTATGATTTTTAACAACCACTGGGCAGCCTGCTGCAAGTGCGGCGGCGGTATCCCCCCCGAGTGTTGAAAATGCATACGGAAAATTAGACGCACCAAATACAGCTACAGGCCCAAGAGGTAAGTAATTAAGCTCTGTACGAGGTTTAGGTAGTGGCGAGCGATTACTATCAGCTTCATCAAGCAGCTTTAAACCTAGTGGTGAGTCTGGGTTTTCACGCAGTGCACAGGCAAATGCTTTTAACTGATTAACCGTGCGCATTCGCTCACCTTGTAAGCGTGCCATAGGTAAATTGGTTTCTTGCGCTGTTTGCGTTAGTAAATCATCGCCAAGTGCTAAAATTTGCTCTGCAATACACTCTAAAAAATCTGCACGCTGACTAAAACTCGTTTTTCTGTACTCGATAAAAGCATTATCAGCAGCATCAACTGCCGTATTTAACTGAGTACTCGTTACATTAAAGTAGCGTGTCGATAATGGTTGATTTTTAGCCGGTGAAAAGGCTTGAAATTCACCTTGCTCAGCGCGACCTTGCCATTGTCCGGCAATTAGGCTTTGTCCTGTTAATGTCATGCTTTTCTCCTCGTTAAATTACTTGAAACCCATAGGCATATGGGTCGTCGTCATCTACTGTAATGGTGCTCGTTCCGGTTACCCGAGACCAGCCGCGAATGCTAGGTAAAATAGCAGTTTGACCTGCCACTTCAGACACCTGCTCTATACAGCCAATAAACTGGCTGCCAATATAACTTTCATGAATAAATGCATCGCCTTGCTGCAATAAGCCTTTACTAAACAACTGAGCCATGCGGGCGCTAGTGCCTGTTCCGCATGGTGAGCGGTCAATGGCTTTATCTCCATAAAAAACCGCATTAGCCGCATCTGAGTTGGAATTTTTGGGTGAGCCAGTCCATAACACATGGCTAGCACCTTGAACGGTAGAGTCGAGCGGATGGATACATTGTATTTTGGTATTAATAGCATCACGCACTAATGGGCTGTATTTGAGTAATTGCCCTGCACTAAAATGTTCAATACCTTTAAAGTTGCCCTGTGGTTCAACAATAATATAAAAGTTACCACCAAAGGCGATATCAACCTTTAATTCGCCCAACTCTGGAATATTGATACATATAGACTGATGCGCTAAATAAGCAGGCACATTGTAAATTTTAACCCACTGCACTTTACCACCAGTCATTTCATAATTGACCTGAACTCGTCCTGCTGGCGTATCCAGTTTTAAAGTACCGGGGGTTTTAGCATGTAGCAAACCATGCTCTAAGGCGAAGGTAACAATACCCATTGTACCGTGACCACACATAGGTAAGCAGCCGGAAGTTTCTACAAATAAAATGGCTGCATCACCATCTTCGCTAGTAGGTGGGTATAAAAAACCGCCCGACATCATATCGTGACCTCTGGGCTCAAACATGAGCGCTTGACGGATCCAGTCATGGTTAGCTAAAAAGTCCTGGCGCTTTTCGCTCATGGTATTTCCCTGTAACAGAGGGTGGCCACTTGTTATAAGCCGCACAGGGTTACCGCAAGTATGGCCATCTATACAAAAAAATGTTCCTTTGCGCATCACTTAATCCAATTTAGGTTTATTTACATCAACACAATACGCTTTCGCAGTATCGTTAAGCGTTGATGAAGAAGTTTTTTCATTTACAACCAGTAGTTTAAAATCTGCTATAGCTTTTACTATAGCGCTGCCAACTAGTTGCCATGTAGAGCTAACTAACTCATCACTATTAAACTGAGCGGCCATTGCTGGGTTTATACCATGCCAATTGGTTTTCATTTGCCTATTCCGAACTGAATTTATGCTTGATATGATAAGTATATTGTATACAATAATCAATATCCTATTTTAATATTAAATTTATAGGTACACACCCTTAAAAGATTACAAATAACTAATTACACATAACTAATTGAAAGTTAAAACTAAAAATGAGTTAGAAAGAGCTTGTAGAGTTTTTTCTTACTACTTGTCAGTAAATACAATATCGATTTATTTTTTAAAAAACGTATAGCGTTTTACTTTTATCATCAGGGGAAGGTAATTTTGACCAATACAAGAACTCGTAGAGTCGCCGTGATCGGTGCCGGTGTAATTGGTATTTGCACAGCTTTACAGTTACAACAAGCTGGCTTTGCAGTGACGCTATACGATGAAAATGGCCTAGCGCAAGGCTGTTCAAAAGGTAATGCTGGGCACTTTGCCACCGAACAGGTATTTCCTCTAGCGCAGGTAGCATTATTAAAAAAATTACCTGCTATGCTTTTTAACCCATTAGGACCATTGCGCATTGATTGGCGCTATGCAATAAAAGCTCTCCCTTGGTTTTGGCAGTTTATTAAAAATATGCCTACTGCCAGATTTATTGCACATACACACGCTCTCAAAGCCTTAAATGAACATGCAATTCATGCTTATGAAAGATTATTAGCAAACTATCAACTGGGCCACCTGCTTACTAAACAAGGGAGTTTACTTACCTTTGAAAAAACCCCATTGGTTGATGTGCAGCGCACCTTGGCTATGTATCAAGCGCAAGGAATTAAAGTAAAGCTACTTGATACAAAGCAAGTACATGCTCTAGAGCCCAGTTTATCCGACAAAATAAAACACGCTTTATTATTTGAAGACGTTGCTCATAGTATTGAACCACATTTATTTTGTATCCAATTAGCGCAAAAGTTCAGTTTATTAAAAGGGCAATTTCGTCAACAGAAAGTAGTTGCTATCACGCCTAAAAGTGAAGGTTTTATGGTGAGTGATGAACAAGATAGTCTCAATTTCGATAAAGTCGTGATCGCAGCGGGTGCTTGGAGTGCCTCTCTCATCGAGCCGCTTGGATACACAGCACCTTTAGATACCGAGCGTGGTTACCACTGTATGGTTAATATTAACCATGGCCTAACACGGCCCGTAGCTTCCGCTGAACGGAGTCTTATCATGACCCCGATGAGTCAAGGGTTAAGAGTGGCAGGCACAGTGGAGTTTGCGGGTATAAATAGAAAGGCTAATAATAAACGTGCATTAGCTTTACTGCCCCATGCACAAGCGTTATTAGCTAGCCAGCCTCTTAGTGCCAAGACTACATGGATGGGCTGTAGGCCATCATTGCCTGACTCATTACCTATAATAGGCCAAGCCCCCAATCACAATAACCTGTACTTTGCCTTTGGTCATCAGCATTTAGGGTTGACACAAGGAGCCATAACTTCCGAGTTAATTACAGATTTGTGTCTCAATAAAGCCCCCTCCATAAATTTAGAGCCATATTCTATAAACCGGTTTATGCGCTAATTCTTTAAAAATTATAATTAAACAAATACATAGGAGAACCTAATGATGACCAAAGGTATTGGTACTCAAACGAAAGAACAAGCACTTGCTAGTCTTTCCAATATGACTCGCGATTTAATTCCCATTCAAGCTGATGAGCATCTAGCCCGTATTGCCCGTGCTCAAGAGTATATGCAAGCCAATAATATTGATGCAATTTACTTAAATGCAGGGACTAACCTTACTTACTTTACGGGTATGCGCTGGTACGCAAGTGAGCGCATGGTCGGTGCTATTTTACCCGCGAAGGGCGAAGTACAATATATAGCCCCTGATTTTGAAATTGGCTCTCTCAATGGCTTTAAAGTTATAGAAGGCCCAATTCGCGGCTGGCTTGAACACGAAAGTCCTTATGCATTATTTGTCAAAGTGCTCACCGAAATGGGCATTGCTGAGAACGGCACTGTAGGGATTGACGAAAGCGCGCAGTTTTTCATTTTCGATGGCATAAATAAAGCGCAAACAGGCTTAAACCTCGTTAATGCACAGCCTGTTACAGCTCATTGCCGCATGCATAAGTCAGCCAATGAACTAATGCTAATACAGCGTGCGATGGATATGACCTTAAAAGTTCATCAGGCCACAGCCAGCATGCTATATGAGGGTATAAGCACAACTGAGGTAGAAGAATTTATTAAACAAGCGCACAAAAAAGTTGGCGCGCCTGGTAACTACTTTTGCATCGTTTTGTTTGGCCTCGCGACATCATTTCCTCATGGTGTCAAAGAGCCACAAATTCTTAAAAAAGGAGATATGGTTTTAATTGATACTGGCTGTAAAGTACACGACTACTTATCAGATATAACTCGCACTTACGTATTTGGTGAAGCTACAGACCGCCAACGCCAATTTTGGAATTATGAAAAAGCCGCACAAATGGCCGCTTTTGATGCAGCTCAAACAGGTCAAAGTTGTGAGAGTGTCGACAACGCTGCCCGCTCTTACTTAGCAGAGCAAGGCCTTGGCCCTGAGTATCAAACACCTGGCTGCCCACACCGTACCGGTCATGGTATAGGCTTAGACATCCATGAATGGCCTTACCTAGTCGGCGGCGATAAAACACCTCTAGCCGCAGGTATGTGCTTTAGTAATGAGCCAATGCTAGTTGTACCTGGTGAATTTGGTGTGCGTTTAGAGGATCACTTTTATATTACTGAAAATGGTCCAAAGTGGTTCACTGAACCCGCTCATAGCCTCGAAAACCCATTTGGGTTATAAGATAAATATACTCATTGCTGCACGGCGAATACTTACCGTGCAGCTAATTAGTACTTGAACATTAGGCTTGCGCAATCTCACCCTTTCAAGGGCGAGTCAAGCAAGAGGTAACTAGTCTTTTTTCTGACTTAAAGCGCGTGAAG
>NZ_LKDX01000065.1:0-17406 GCF_001401795.1 Pseudoalteromonas sp. P1-26
GGCCGAGTGGCCGAAGGCGCTCCCCTGCTAAGGGAGTATAGGGTTTGTAGCTCTATCGAGGGTTCGAATCCCTCCTTCTCCACCATTTTATTATTAAAAACCGCTTTTAAGCGGTTTTTTTATGCCCGAAAACTTGCACACTTCATTATATTTCATGCATGCTAAGTATCTATTTGCTACACAAAGTGATGCTATGTTTCGTTTTGCATTTTTTACTCTTGCCCTACTTACCTGCACCAACAGTCAAGCCACTATTTATAAGTGCATGATTGACGGGGTTGCCACTTTTACGGAACAGCCTTGTGGAAAAGATGCAGTAATCGTGAAAATTGCACCGCCACCAGCAACTAGCCAAACACCAGCTACAGAGCAGCCGCAAAAACCACAAAAGCCTGCCGACTTAAGTGTTGAAGATTATTTAAAAATTCAAAAAGCCGATCGTGAAATAGAGCGCCTTCAGCTAGAAATTAAAGAACTACAAAAACAACAAAGTGAGCGCATCGATAAACTCAATAATATGACGCAAGATGCCGCAAATAGGTTAGGCGCAGCGTCTATTGATGATGCTATCAGCAAACAAAGTGAGCGTATTAACGCTTACTATAAGAGCCAAATCAGCATCCTCGAAAAACAGGTAGCACAGTTAGAAGAAAACAAAAAGCAGCTCAAAGAGCGAGGCACGCAATCCAATTAGCTTAACTTACTAAAACTGGTCAGACATGATATAACAACATTTGCTGATTTAGTTTAAGGGTCAATTGTTTTGCACATTCACACGCTCGAAGGTTATATTCAAAATATCTATTTAGTTGAATATCCAGATAAATTGATGCTGCTTGATGGGTGTTGCCGTGCTGATGTTGATACTGTATTTGACTATATTACCGAACAACTAAAGCGCCCCATCACTGACTTAAAACTGATTGTAGTCACCCATATGCACCCAGATCATGCCGGTGGAGCGCATGCACTAAGAAAGTTAAGTGGCGGCAAAATAGCTACGTCGAACGCTCCAGGTCAATGGTATAGAGGCATTGATGGTTTCTTAATGCATTTAACCGATATCGCTTTGGCTTGGTGGGTCGCAGGTAGGTTAAATAAAAAACGCCACAACCTTTGGTACAGCCGCCATCTAGATGCAGATTATTACCTTGCTACTGATGCAACCCTACCCGGCTTTGACGATTGGCAAGCACTACATAGCCCAGGTCACACTGACCGAGATATTAGCCTTTATCATATTCCTAGCGAGCGAATTTACATTGCTGATTTACTAGTAAAAGTAAAAGGGCAGCTTGTGCCACCCTTTCCTGTTTTTTACCCTAAGCTGTATTTAAGCTCTTTGTTGATGCTAAAAGCGCTACAACCAAAACGGATTATGTTTGCCCACAGCAACGAAGTCAGTATTGATGACATCGACTTTGAGCAAGTTTTAGCGCTGGTCCCAGAAAAACCAATGACGCATTGGCGTTCAGTCAAAGCAAAGGCTCGACAAGCACTTAATTTAAAGCGCTTTTCACAGTCGTGATAAAAGTATCTATATCCTGCTGATCATTATAAATATGAGCAGAGACTCTTAAGCCTAAGTGACGTTCATCAACCGCAATATTCGCTGCAATAAGCGCAGCTTTAACAGCCGCTTGTTGCTCGCCAAAATGCATAATAGCCGTACCAGAGCATTTGTCAGCCTGTATTGGTGAGCGCATATAATCAGCTAATTGATCATGAAACTGCGCGAGCATTGCTAAGTTATGAGCACGTACTTTCTCAATACCAAGATCAGCAAAGTAATTAATACTATGCGAAGCCAAAATATAAGGTGCAACTGAAGGGGTACCGCCCCAAAAGCGCAATGCGGTTTGATGATAAGCAAAGTGCTTAATATCAAACTCAAACGGATTTTGATGAGAAAACCAACCAACATCTTGTGGCTGACAAAGTGAAAGCTGCTTGCTGCTAACCCATAAATAAGCAGCACCAGGCCCACCACATAACCATTTAACACTCGAGCCCAACATAAAATCGGCATCAAGCTTAGTTAAGTCGACCTCTAAAATACCCGCAGACTGCGCAACATCTAGTAAGCTCAATGTGTTGTGTTGTTTCGCGATATTTATAATTTCATGAATAGGCGCTTGCTGACCCGTGTTTGAATAAACATGGCTAATAAAGACTAAATCAATATCATTTTTCGCTAAATATGACTGCCAAATCTGCGCATCGGTTAGGTCTTCATGCTTACCTATAAACACGATTTCAGCACTTTCCGGTAGGGCCTTTTGCATCGCAAAACCCATACTTGGAAAGTCACTTTCGGCCATCAATACTTTGCAATTTTCTTGTTGAAGTCGCGGGTGCGACATCAACAGCTTGGTTAAACCACTCGATAAGTTAACTTGTGGACAAAATAACTCACTGTGCGAGTTAAATAATTTAGCGAGACTACTCGTAAATGCCTCAACACCTTGCAACCACTGTTGCCATGGTTCTTTATTTTCATTTTGCCAAGCAGCAAAAAACTGCTGATGAAAATGCTGCTCAGCAGATTTTAAGGGGCGCCCAACAGAGTGGTTAAGCAAATAGCTGCCTTGTGGAATTACAAAATCGTCTTTACTCATTACTTAATCCACTGTTTTAACTTAGTTAAATCATCAAACCGAGTTCGAATATCGTCCCTTTTTGCTGCCGCACGGCGATCACGTAACTGCTCTAGTGAGTTAAGTAACACATGCAAAGGCGGCCCACTGGCAGTGACTTTATCCATATGTTGTTGCTGCATTTGCTGTGAAGGCTGCGCTATGTATTTACTGACCAACTGATTATGGTGGCCAATGGCAGTATCACCATGCAGTTTACACACTTGAATGAACAGCTTTAAGTTAGTTTGTAACCATTCGCTATCGCGCTCAGCTTCTGCCGCTAAAAAGTCATCCATAATGCTTGTCATACGCATGCTTTCACGCAGGATCTGTTGATCTTCAGGCATCATATACAAGAATTTATCCACCAGCATTTGCGAGTAACTAGGTTCATTAGCAAAACAAAGACCAAGCAATAAATCGATAACATTAATGCCCGCAAAATCACCGGCATTCGCGCCACGATATACCTCTTTACCTACTCGATACGGCTTGTAATAAGGGCGTACACAATAGAAAAAGCGGTCTGTATCGAGCTTGTTGTATAACGTATTATTCGACTCAATCACATCAAGCAATGCTTGTTTTGCCACTGCGAGTAAATCTGCTGCGATAGGGTGTGATATCCCTAATGGCTGAATTTTTAATAAAGCATCTGCCGCGCGCTTATACGCTAAAATGCCCTTGGTATTGTAATCAATAAAGATTTTCTCATCTTCAAGGTCAGTAAAGCGCTTATACAAACCATCAACCGCTTTATTGTGGGTGGTTAAATGTGCCGTTGCAAAACGTGGGGTTACGCCAATAGATGCACCAATGTGCATTGCCAACGCAGAAGCTTCAACAAGCGGTGAACTTGTTTCACGAGAAGGCTCAGTGATCTCATGGCGACGGCATGCCGCCATATACAAGCCAACATTACCTAATAAGTCAAAGGCATTATCAAAGCCTTCATCGGTATTGCCCTCTGCCAGTAATGCACGAATATGCTCATTACCTTCTTGCTCTAATTGACGTTTAAGGTGCTCACCGACACCCTCTACATTCGCTTTATCGTCTTGTTGCCAATATAGTTTTTCTAATTCGCTGTTGATCTCAACAAAACGGGTGCGAAGCCAGCTATCAAATGCCTTAGTGTTCTCAGTCACAGGCTCACTCCAAAATAATTATATTGCGATAATGTTAACAGAGTTCAATGAGTGCTAATCGCCAAAATATAGACTAGAATCCATCTAGATTAGTGAAAATCACTCAAATAAAAATGAAATTAGATAAAAAAGACCAACAATTACTTAATGCTTTACAGGATAATGCGAGAACTTCTGTCTCAGAGCTGGCACACTCGGTTAGCCTGTCCGATACCCCTTGCCTACGCCGCATTAAAAAGCTCGAATCAGCAAATGTGATCAGTGGTTACCATGCTGCCATCAATCCTAAAGCCGTTGATTTAAATGTGTCTGTGTATGCCTTTGTTCGCTTAAACCAGAACTCTGTTACCGCTGCTGAGCAATTTGAACAGCAGGTTGAGAAGCTTGACCATGTACTTGAGTGTTCTGTTATTTCAGGCAGTTATGATTACCTGCTGAAGATCGTTGCCGCTGATTTAGAAAGCTATGAAAGCTTTGTGAAACATAAATTAGGTAGTATTGATTGTATTGCTAACATCGAATCGACAGTGGTCTTAAAACAAGCATTCACTAAGCGTCATTTACCGCTCGCTTGACGCACCTTGCTTGCAAATAAAACATAACTCGATAAGCTAAAAATAGGCTTTAAAAGGATGCTTAAAATATGAAATTCATCAACTTAGTTGCTATCTCTTCGGCCATCAGTGGGCTATTTAGCAGCTCATTAATGGCACAGCAACAAACCTGCCTTACTCAGCTTGAAGACCAAGAACTGATGATGAAAAGTAAGCGCGAAGGACTGTTTAGAGAGCCATTACCACGCACCCATAGCACCTTTAGCTATAATATCGAGCAAGCATTTAGTGACTATTTAACCGCTGCTTACCTGCAAATTAGTAGCGAAAACCCGCGCGCTAATTTGCCATGCCCTGTTTACACAGACACCTATCAGCAGCTTGTTGCACAAGGCGCTCGACCAGCTAACGCGACTGTTGCCGATTTAATAAGCCCATTTGAACTTAAACAGGCCAATAGCCGTAAAGCAGTGCTCTTGATCCACGGTTTAACCGACTCACCCTTTACCTATCACGACCTTGCACAAGTGTATTATCAACAAGGGTATACGGTACGCACAATTTTACTACCTGGGCATGGTACCGCTCCTGCAGCACTTAGAGACATCGATGCCGATGATTGGCAAAAGGCTAGCGTGTATGCCATTGAGCGCACATTAAAAGATTTTGATCAGGTGATATTAGGGGGCTACTCAACGGGTGCTGCACTGGTTATTGATTACTTAACTCAAGGCCCGGTCGATAATAAGATTACTGCTGCTATGTTGTTTTCACCCGCAAGCGAGCCACACAATAAAAACGGTTGGCTGGCGAAATGGGTTGATGCGATTCCATTTGTGAATTGGATTGATAAAGATGCGGACCTTGATTTTGCCAAGTATGAGTCGTTTCCATTTAGTGCAGCCTCAGCTAGTCACGAAGCAATGAGCCGTATTAGCCTTGATGAACTACGTCATCGCCAACTCCCTAATGTAGCGATATTTAGCACTTTTAGTGATGTTGACACCACAATAGATAACCAAGCAACCTTTAAGATTTTAACTAAGCTGCACGACCCAAAAACGCGCAAAAATAACCAGCTTGATCGCCTTGTATACTATGGTGATGACGATAATATTCCCGCCAGCTTTCCAGCTGATTACCAAATAATTCGTGATGACTGCGACACCGATGACTGTAAAAAAATCAAAGGAATGTCACATATTGGTATTGTTAATACACCCAGCAACCCTTACTACGGTCGCACAGCATTGTATCGCAATTGCGGAAGCTACTTAGATGACGACAAGCTTTATACAGCCTGCAAATACCAAAAAGACGTTGTGATGGGTGAACGCACAGCCGAAAATTTACAAGCGCACAAACCCTTTGCACGACTCACGTTTAACCCTTATTTCGATAAGCTTGCTATGCATATCAACGGTTTCATCAAAGATATTGAATCGGCTGAACAATGAGTGAGTTTAGCCACCGCTGGTTTAATCAAATAAGCGAGATTGATGCCACTCTTTGGCAATCATTTTTTGATGATACGCCCTTTACTGATCACGCTTTTTTAGCGGCTTTAGAACAAACGGGCTGTGTGAGTGAAGAGTCGGGTTGGCAACCTATGCACCTAGCAATTTACCAGCAAGAACAGGTCATAGCCTTACTACCCGGGTATCTAAAACACCACTCTTATGGTGAATATGTATTTGACTGGGCTTGGGCTGAAGCCTATCAACAACATGGCCTAGAGTATTACCCCAAATGGCTGTGTGGCGTACCATTCACACCTATTGCTGGGCAACGAATTAGTATAAATCACGATAACCCCACTGAAGTCTATGCTTACACTCAGCATGCACTCACAGCAACAGCAGCGCAGTTAGGCTGGTCAGGTTGGCATATAAATTTTTGCCACCAGCAACAAGCGACTGCATTAACTAGCGATACCGTAATGCAACGTCATGGCGTGCAGTTTCAGTGGTTTAATGAAGGCTATAATTGCTTTGAGGATTTTTTAGCTTCACTCACCGCAAGAAAGCGTAAATCGCTCAAAAAAGAACGCGCTAAAATAACTGAACAGCAGATAGCCGTAGAATGGATAGAAGGTGCTGACATCAGCAAACAGCACATGCAGCAATTTAGTCATTTTTACCGCCAAACCTATTTAAAGCGCTCAGGCCACAATGGTTATTTGAATACCGCCTTTTTCGAGTTATTGCAGCAAAGCATGGCCGACAAACTGGTGCTAATGTTCGCTAAATATCAAGGAGAGGTGATTGCCGCCACTCTCAGTTTTAAAGATCAGAACTGTTTGTATGGTCGTTACTGGGGAACGAACTATGAGCTCGATAGTTTGCACTTTGAGCTTTGCTATTATCAAGGTATTGAATACTGCATTGCCAACAAACTTAAACAGTTCCATTCTGGCGCGCAAGGTGAGCATAAAATAAGTCGCGGTTTTAAGCCCGTAAATACCTATTCACTGCATCATATTCAGCACGGTGATTTTGCAGCTGCCATTAGCGATTTTATAACTAGAGAACGCCAACATATGGCGCTCTATAAAGCCCAATGCGAAAGCTTACTGCCTTTTAAACAGCAATAATTGGTTATTCGCTGGCATTTGCACATCTTCAACAAAGGATAAGCCAGCTTGCTCTGCAAGTTGGCAAATCGCTTCAAAATCACGAATCGCACTATTTGCATCTTGCTGTTTTAAAAAAGCATCAAATTCAGCATTACTAGCACTGGTAAACTTACCTTGGTACTTAAATGGTCCATAAATACACAGCTTACCTTTTGGCGCTAAGTGCTTTGCTACACCTTGGAAAAAGCGCTCCACCAGTGGCCAGCTAATAATGTGCATTGTGTTCGCGGTGAAAATGGCATTCACAGTTTCAACCGGCCAAGGATCATTAAGGTCGAGTGTCAGTGGCGCATGCAAGTTAGTTAATGCAGCTTCTTGATGCCATTGTAAAATCCCCGGGTGATTAACCTCGCGATCACTACAATGCCACTGCAAATGTGCTAAATGCGTTGCAAAATGCACACTATGTTGCCCAGTACCTGAGCCGACTTCTAATACATCCGTCACATCAGAAAAGAACGCTTCTAATACGTTTAAAATAGGTAATTTGTTGTTTTCACAGGCTTGAGAGAAGGGCTTATCCATACAAATTAGTGCACCATGTTTGGTAATTAGTGCACAACAGTAAAGCAAAAATAAATAATAAAGTCGCGGTGAATTTATTAGTTAAAAATATAAAACCATTATTTTCAACAAGTTAAATTTATTGATCAATATTGGTACAGCTTATGCTATTTCCTAAGTGAGTTAACCAATAGGAGCAATATTATGTATATCTCACCCTACACCGCTGTAGATGCAGCACTTGCAGCCAGCGAACGTGCTGAAAGCGAAAAAGCCGCCTTAACAAGTTGTGACGACAGAGCAACCGTGATCGATCTTCTTTCTCAATGTAACAAAGAAAATGTACAGGCGCCGAAAAAACATGAAACAGACCAGATTTTTATTCTCGGCTACAATTAATCACACACAGTTAATCCATTCAGTCTTAGCTTCATTATATAAGACTTGCACTAAAACCGATTAACTGTAATGATAACAATTATCATTACAGTTAATCGGTTTTTCTATGCACTCTCACAATGCTATGCTCCATTATCAGCGGCAAATGAAATGTGTTTGCCAAAGACCTGGGCTACATGCCCCTGCACTTGTTGCTAACTATGTTGAAGCGGGTTTAAACATTGCACGCTATTACGAAAAGCATCACAACTTTATTTTGCAAGAGCTGTATCTAAGGCGCACCTTTTATGAACTACTTGAAAAGATGTGTGATTCATTAGTGCATAATGCAATTCGTAAACAATGTTTGGCTCAGCTTTATAAACCGCAACTTGCGCTAAAGCGTTACTACAAAACTCATAACTGTATTGAAAAGTATTTCAGTTTGGAGCGAGAAGCGTGTCTTCTCAGCCAAGAATTTAACCCGATTTAGGAGTGTTTATGAGCCAATTTAGAACCGAATCAGATAGCATGGGTGAACTACAAGTCCCTGCCAATGCGTTGTATCAAGCTCAAACGCAACGCGCTATCAATAACTTCAAAATTAGTGGCTTAGCCATGCCTAAGCAATTTATCACCGCCCTCGCCTACATTAAGCAAGCTGCCGCGCAAAGTAATGCTGCTTTAGGCCATTTGAGTCAAGGTAAAGCTAAAGCTATTGAGCAAGCATGCCAAGAGGTCATCGACGGTAAACATTTTTCAGAGTTTCCTGTTGATGTATTTCAGACAGGCTCTGGCACTAGCTCAAATATGAATGCCAATGAAGTCATTGCAACGCTGGCGAGCCAATTTGCAGGGGAAACCATTCACCCCAACGATGATGTGAACATGGGACAAAGCTCAAATGATGTGATCCCCACTGCGATTGCTGTAAGTAGCGCTATTAACATCATTTATGAGCTGTTTCCTAAACTCGATAAACTCAGTCAAAGCCTACAAAGCAAACAAGCCGAAGTGGGCCATATTGTGAAAACCGGTCGCACACATTTAATGGATGCAATGCCTGTGAGTTTTTCACAAACACTGGCTGCATGGCAGTTACAAGTGGATCATGCAATGGCAGGCATTCGCCAAGCTCTTGAGCGAGTTTGTGAACTTGCACAAGGTGGCACAGCAGTTGGTACCGGCATAAATGCCGATCCAGCATTTGCCGGTGAGTTTTGCCAACACTTGAGTGAGAATGTAGGTATTCGCTTTAGCCCAAGCAAAAACTTCTTTTATAACATAGGCTCACAAGACGCCATTGTTGCGCTCTCAGGCCAGCTAAAGGTACTTGCTGTAGCACAAATGAAAATAGCCAATGACTTGCGCTGGATGAACTCTGGCCCACTTGCAGGTCTTGGTGAAATTGAACTTGAAGCTCTACAGCCAGGTTCATCAATTATGCCGGGTAAAGTAAACCCTGTGATCCCTGAAGCGGCGGCTATGGTCAGCGCACAAGTAATTGGCAATGACGCGACCATTACAGTGGCTGGTCAAGCCGGTAACTTTGAGCTCAATGTAATGCTACCTGTGATTGCCCTAAACATTTTGCAAAGTATCGAACTTTTAGCAAATAGCAGTGAAGCACTGGCAGATAAAGCGATTGCCAGCTTTAAAGTAAACCAAAGCAATGTTGATAAAGCGCTCGCTAAAAACCCAATTCTGGTTACTGCACTTAATCCGGTGATCGGCTATAGCAAAGCCGCAAAAATTGCCAAATTAGCTTATCAAGAAGGTCGCCCTATTATTGATGTTGCTGCTGAGCATACGGATATTTCACGCGAAGAACTGAGCGAGTTATTGAACCCAGCCAAACTAACCCAAGGTGGTTTGTAATACCTATTCATTGCAGATAGCTGTAAAACTTTTATCTTATTGTAGCTCTGTGAATACAGAGCTACTTACTGAAAGCTAACGTTTTTATTGCTCCACTTTGAGCAATGTGTATGATAGTGAGTACTTATTCAACGATTTTTAGGTATGTTATGCGCTATCCACTATTGGCAATTTTATTTCCTGTGTTATTAACTGCGTGCTCGGACGCTGCAACTAATGAGCAAGCCGAATCAACGGCAACCAGCAATAAACTTGTCGAGGCACCAAAAGCCGTTGAAATAAAAAACGCTGAGGAAGTGACCAAAGCAGCCCCAGATAAAGCCACTATTGGCTCTGCCCATGAGCAACTTAAACAATTAATCGATGATCCAAGCTGTGACAACAGCACCCAATGTAAAGTATTACCTGTTGGTAGTCGTGCTTGTGGCGGCCCAAGTAGCTTTATTGTTTATTCAACCAAAACAGCTGACACTGCTGAGGTTGAAAAGCTTGCAAAAGATATCACCGCCCTTGAAAAGCAATTTAACGCAGCAAACGACATGATGAGTATTTGTCAGCATCTAACCGCACCAGGTGCGCAGTGTTCTGAGAATACTTGTGTTAGAATCGAAGGCTCAGCGGCAAGTGTATACTAAGGAATAAGCAATAATGGTTCGTTCATCGACTTTCAAGAAACTTTTCATCACCACAACTGTGTTAGCAAGCATTGCTTTAAGCGGTTGCGAAACAACAACGTCGGGTAGTTCTGCGCGCGTTGATTTAGGTGATTTAAACGATCAGCTGAACGATATCGTTAGCAATAATAGCTGTACCGCGAGCTTTCAATGTAAGGTGTTAGAAGTTGGTGAGCGGGCATGTGGTGGGCCAAGTCGCTATGTGGTTTATTCAACGTTAAACAATACACAAGAGCAAGCAGAGCAACTTGCAGAGCGAATTACAGCCGCTGAAAAGTCATCTGATCAAGCATTAACTGTTAACGATTGCTCACCAGTTCTGCCTATACAATCGCTGTGTATTTCACAGCAGTGCCAAGCATTCGAGATTAAGTAAATAATGCAATAAGGCCGGATACTATCACCACGCTGATGATACAAATCCCGGCCTTATATATGTACTTAACCTGCATTGTATTATGCACCCAGTAAGCATAAATGTAGCGAACAAAGTAACTTGCTGCAGTGCCAAATAATGCAAAAATAACTAAATACGCAAGTAAAATAATATCCACAGTCATGCCACTTCTTCAAAACATCTAGCCTCAGTGTAAGGGCTTAAAGAAGTAAAGGCAAAACCTTAGCTTTTTTTACTGTGTTCAATAAGTAATTCAGCCACGCGCTGCTTCACAGCACGCTTATCATCGGCTGCAACACCAAAGCGCTCAGCCAATAAAGCAATCTCTTCATCATTTAAGTTAAACGATAAACGCTGTCTGGTTTTTTTCGACTTAACGTCGAGCTCCAAAATCTTACGGATCATATCTGATGGCGTAAGTTCTTGGTCAATGGCTTGCTTCTTAATTGATTTTTGCACTTCAGAGCTTAAATCAAAAGCCATTTGCGTGGCTCTAACGGCTTGCTCCTGACGCTGCCATTTGGCTTTTGCATCACTCACTTGGCATCCCCAGGAAATAAGTCAACAATATCGCTAATTGGTCTGGTTAACGTCAGTGATACCTCTGTTTCACCGCCTTCCCAAATCTCAATATTTAAACTATGCGATTCATCATCTGAGCTTAAACAGATCATTTCACACGGCTCACCACCTTCGTCTTCATAACGAGGTAAAGGTTTATTGCGGTAGTCCTTATTATGGAAATAACACACATAAGGTGCTTCTGATTGTTTGTAGCTCGATGCTAAAAAGTGACTAAAACGCTCCGGACTATTTTGCACGTTAATTGCCGTTAATTCGTCTTCATCAAAAATACGAGCGAACTCATCAAGGGTAAAAATCTCATCAACATCGTCGCGTTGAATTTTGATCGTAAAGTTTGCCCATTGCTCACCGTCATCTGATTCAATTTGCAAAAACACCACTTGGCCAGATTCACTCTCGAGTACCAACTCATACTCTGCACTACGTTGGTACTGATACGTTTGCACATCAATAACACGCAGTGTTTGTCCTTTTAACCAGCTTGGGTAAGCGAACGAATCAATCACCGTCAGCATATCACCAACGAGTAATTGGCTTGGATCAGTAAGCTGACGCTCTGGGGCTTTTTTAGATTTGAAAAAGTTAAACATTGGCTGACTCCTTGTTGAAGCAAAAAAGGTAACCCAGTGCGTGGGTTACCTTTTGTCTTTCCGTTAACTGATTAGCTATTTTGTTTTGCTTTAATACGCGCCAGAATATCCGCGCTTTTCGGATTGGTATCACCAATACCCGCTTCAGCCATTTTCGCTTTTAAATCATCGCCATTAGTATCAGCTTCTAATTGCTTAGCCGCACCTAACTGGTCTTGGCGGTCTTGCTGACGCTGCTTAATACGCTCAAGAGACTCACGTGCTGATGTCATTGATGAGCTGTTAGTATTTAGCGTGCTATTAACAGCCATTGTTGCTTGCTGAACACTCTCTGTCGTTTTAACCATCGTTAATTGACGTTGGTTTTCTTTAATCGACTTTTCAGCATCTTTAACTTGCTGCTTTAGTTGCACAATGTGGTTACTAAAACCAGCTAACACTTCTTCGTGCTCTGCTTTCTCAGCTTCAAAATCACCGATTTTTTCTGCGATTTCTAATGCTAGCGCTTCATTGCCTTTTTCAAGTGCTTGACCTGCATACGCTTCATGTTCTGCAATTGATGCATCTAGTGCGCTAATTTTACGCTTCGTTTGCATCTCTTTTGCCATTACTTCGGTAAGGCTTTTTTTAGCGCGTTGTAGGGCATTTTGTGCATCAGCAATTTCTTGTTCAAAGATACGGATACCGTTTGCATCAACAATTGCTTGTCCTGCTTCACGAGCGCCACCACGTACAGCTGTAAATAGTTTCTTTAAAATACTCATAATCTTAACTCCAGAAATTGCTAATTAATCGTTTAAATAAATGGTCACGGCTTCAAGTGCATCAATCGCATTGTCTGCCAGTGTTACCAACTCATGGGTAATATCATCAAACGATGAATTAACCGATAACGCGCCAAAAATAGCGTATTTATCATCAATTTTTGCAAATGCACTTAATGGAATTGGTACATTTAAACGTAGTAACGTTTCGTTTAACTCATTACGCATATCTGCTTGTACTTCGTTTTCAGCAAACAGGTAGCTTATACACAGTAGTTGCTCTTCTGTTTGGGTAACAAAGATAGGTAACTCATCATTCCCATCGACGATAACTTGTAACACATCTTGCTCACCTTCGTTGGCAATCAAGAAAGACTCAAAGCTCACACCTTCTGTTTCAAAAGAAGCCAGTTTGATTGATAGTTCATTTAATTCCATGTCTCACCTTTTTACGTTTTGACATATTATGTCTGAGTTAAGATTTGCATAGCCGACATATTATGTCAACTATAAAATATCAATTTTTGTACAATTCGGTTTCAACTTGCCACGCTTGGCGGTAATAATCATATAAGGTTCCTGAACCTAATCTATTGACTTCAATCGTGTTTACTTGTTCAAAAAAATGATTCGGAAACACAAAAGAAGCCAATAAATATTCTTTGCTTACCCAACGAGATGGAACGGGTAATTCGTTCGTTTCGCGAATTCGCTGACTTGCTGATTTGCCAGCAGTGGTCGCGATAGTCCAACCCCATTGACCAAACGAAGGAATATTCTGTTGGTATTGCTCAACATAACCAAAGCCAGCAGCTTTCATTGTTTTAGCAATACTCAAAAATGCTTTCTTCGCATGATAAGGCGATGTTGATTGCACGGCCACAGCTCCATCAGGTGCCAACAACTGACGCACATGATTATAAAAATAATCACTGTACATCTTATTAAGATCAGGGTGATTAGGGTCTGGTAGGTCAATTAAAATAGTGTCAAAGCGCTCGCCTATAGCAAGCATAGCTTCGACCTCTAAAAAGGCATCTGCAATGCGAATATCAGCGCGGGGATCGCTCATAGAGTGCTTATTTAGCGCAGTTAAACGTGTTCTGATTTCCTCTGGCGCATCATAGTCGCCGACATCATTACCAAATAAGTTTAACAACTGACCATCTAAGTCAACCAAGGTGACATGCTCTACTGGCCACTTCAAAACATCACGCAATGCAAGCCCATCACCACCCCCGATGATCAACACGCGGTCATGACGATTTGAAGCCAACATAGCAGGATAGACAAGCATAGAATGATAAATTTGCTCATCCACACTTGAGAATTGTAAACGGCCATTGAGGTAAAGATCGGTAATTGCATTGGGCTGATTGCGGCTCAAACGCTCAGTTAAAACTAGGTGCTGATACTTAGTTGCTTGCGAGTAGATAACTTTATCTTTGTATAAAACATTACTTAGGTTTTTCATCCAGCTGGTGCCAAGCACGAGCACAAACGCAAAAAACACTAACAACAGTACATGGCAAACTAACAGTAACTTAGCGAAGCGAACATGTTGATGATAGCGCCATAAAAACACGAGACCAGCAATAATATTAAATAACGCCGTCCAAGCTGCTGCTTGCATAATTGGCATCGCAAGCATAATGCTCACCCAAATAGCAGCACCGACACCGGCACCGATATAATCCGCCCCGTAAATAGTTCCCGCATTATTTTCTAAAAAGCGGCCATAAACTTGCTGGCGAATACGCGCAATCAACGGGATCTCCATACCGATCAATAGCCCGAGTAACAGACCAAACACATAGGGTAAGAAACGTGACCACTCTTGTAGCTTTTCAAATACATAGCCATTAAGTACGGTATCTGCAGGCAAGTTAAAAATTTCGGAGAAGATATGCGGCAGTGAATAACTGACAGCGATAACGCTCGCTATCGCTAAAATACAGCCCATGCCGACCAAAGCAATAATACTCTCTAGCCACGCGAAAGCAGTAAATGCATCTTTAAACCAACGTGCTAAAAATGCACCGATACCCATAGCGACTATCATGGTGCCGATCATGGCATAAATGGCACTCTCGACCGAGCCTAAGACACGACCAGCATAATGAGATAGAAGGTATTCATAAATAAGGCCGCACCCAGCGAGTACGGCCATAACAGTTATTAATAGGAAATCATGCCCAAGTAGATTGGCTCTACTTGGGGCGCTTGTTGTAGTAGACACTTAATTAGGCACCTAACAAGGTTGCCATGGTCGAACCAATCGCAAATGAGATTGCTGCAGAGATAGCTGCTACACCCACGTTCTTCTGGCGGTTCACTTCATCTGAAATATCACAACCAGATAGGATGATTTTGATAGTCACTAAGTGTAGTAAAATGAAAGCAACTAAACTCACTGCTGCACTTAATGCCCAGTAACCTAAACTAGCAACAATGTTGTCAGCCGCATAAGGAGCAATACCTGATGCTGCCGTTAATGCCAATGCACTACCCACTAAAAAGCCAGCATAACGAATACCTACTGCTAAGTTACCGTCAATAACCGCTTGCTGTAAGCAATCACCACTGCGATTAGTACGCTTGAATAACTGCACTCGATATTGACTGATCAGTAGCATCGCAATGCTGCCAATGGCAAAAGCTGCGATCACAATTGGAACACCATGCCAGCCTTCAGTCGCAACCCAAAATAAAGCAGAGCGAATGACAATCGCTACACTCACCACATGGCCAAAATCAATGAGTGCAGCAGTAGCATTACCTTTTACGATTTCGTCATGCAGGCTCACTTTACGAAGCGCTACCTTGTCTTGGAAGAAGTGACCTAGCTTGATAAGCACAATCGCCATCACACCATAACCTAGCATTTGTAATGCTTCTTGTTGTAAAGTCGGTGCAAATGCGCCGCTGCTCACGCCACTAAGAACAATAGCAAGTGCCACAAGCCCAGCCGCAAAACTAATACCAAAAGCAAAATTGTCACGCTCAGTTATTTCATCATTAGCGTGTAAGTTAGATACCCAGCCTTTGATAAATTTTAGGCTGACAAATAAAGCGATAATGATTGCAAAGTCGATTGCTAAAGCTTGCAACGACCAAGTGGTTATTCCATTAAATTCATACATGTGTTGTAACTCCGGTGGTTATTCTTTTCACTACTTACCGCGGCTAATGCCACGTGATGTTCTGCTCGAGCTGTTACGTAATGACCCAGAGCTTTTACTGTAACTACTGCTAGAAGCATAGCTACTACGTGTGCGTGGCGGCGTATAGCTGCTACGGCTTAATCCAGATGCGCCACTACGCTTCTTGGCATACGGACTAGTGAATTGTTTACCTTGGCGTTGATAAGACTGACGAGTACGTGTCTCTACCGTTTGTTGTGCTTTAATCTGTTTTGGGCTCGAATAACGGTAACGGCCATAGTCATTGTAATAGCTGTACTTTCTGTGACGGCTCCAGCGACCATACTCAACTCGGTCGAATACATCGCCCAACATGCGATACATCCCGTACCATACCCAAAAGCTGGTACCGCTGCTATTTGTTTGCCATTGCCCATAGTTAGGGTTGCCAACTAACTGGTTACCAACACTTTCGCCTTCAGCAGCTTCACTAATTGCGCCAACGCGCGCCAATGACCCCTGCGACATATCAGCAAGCATATTGATAGGATCGGTAAGCGCATCTTGAAATAAAGATGGCTTGGCAGCATCACGAATAAGATCAAGTTGATGAAGAGTATCTTCATATGGTGGTATTAGATAAGTAGACTTAACATCAGCTAAGCGTTGTGTAAGACCTGAATAAATAGCCCCTTCACGAGTCGCATCAAGACTAATTACACGAGCGATCTCAGAAAGTTGTGGTTGCTGCTCAGCAAGCACCTTGCCGTATTGTTTAAGTATCGTCGCATTACGCAAAGAGCCATTATCAAGCGCTGTACCGAGTTGATTTAATTCAACTTCAGCTTTTTCTATGGATTGTTGTATTGTTTGTTTCAGCTGCTCTTCTTTCGACTCACAGCCCATAAGCAAGCTTACCAAACAAAACAGGCTAATAAGTTTCCAAGCTTTTATTTGAGACATTCATGTCACCTGATTGTGGTTTAAAAACGCAAATAGTTTTACATAGCTCAGGTACTAAACCAAGATTAAAATTGCAACAAAGGGTAAATTTGGTCGTGAATTGCTAGTTAGCAAGGGGAAAGTTTAAAGGGCTGGCGTAGGTTGGGTAGAGCGAAGCTAAACCAAACACATCACAGAGCTATCAGCTTTCAGCCGTCAGCGATCAGCCGATAGGTGGAGGTTCTAGGCTCTAGGCTCTAGGCTCTAGGCTCTAGGCAAAGTGTACTTGTAGGAATGGCTTTAGCCATGAATGTGTTTTTATGGTCTGAATTCGGCACTGAAGTGCCTCCTACGGGGGTTGTTGCTGAGAGAGTATCTGTACTAAACAACCCCACATTTCAACTGACGTCTGACGGCTGAAAGCTGACAGCTAAAACGCAAAAAAGCCCGACTCTTTCGAATCGGGCTTTCTCTTATTTGGAGCCCGGCGATGACCTACTTTCACATAGCAGCTGCTACACTATCATCGGCGCTGTTTCGTTTCACTACTGAGTTCGGCATGGGGTCAGGTGGGT
>NZ_LKDX01000066.1:0-16931 GCF_001401795.1 Pseudoalteromonas sp. P1-26
GCGAGATGCGAGATGCGAGATGCGAGATGCGAGATGCGAGATGCGAGATGCGAGATGCGAGATGCGAGATGCGAGATGCGAGATGCGAGGTGCGAGTAAACTTTCCCCTTTACTCTTTCTAACTCGCTAACTTTTCAATCTGATAGCTGACGGCTGAAAGCTGATAGGTCTTTTGTTCATCGCGCGAAATAAATTTCACGCCTACAGTGCTAGAAAAATAAAACGATATACATTGCACAATGCGAAATAGTATCGCTGCACGAAAGTACTATATCCAGCCCTGTTCAAATTTCATACGTTGTAAATTAAATGTTAAACAGGAGAGCGCACAATGAAACGCCTATTGACGATAATTGCGCTATGCGCAGGTATGAGCACAACTGCTTTTGCAGCATGTAGAGATAACGTTGTACTAGTACATGGTAATACCGCCTCCCCTTCGAGTTGGAATAACACAATCAACGAATTAAAACGAAAAGGGTATGTCGACAGTGAGATTTTCACCCCAGATTGGGGCTATAAATCTTGCGCGAGTTGCAACGATCATAACGGCAGTGAAGAAACGCCCGTACGTAACGCCATTCTTACTGCAATCAACCAATCTTGCACAGGTAAGATTGATATAATCGGCCATTCAATGGGGGTTACACTCGCAGCCCAGCAAATTTATAAGCTAGGCATGGCATCTGATGTTGATACCTTTGTTGGTGTTGCAGGTGCCGCGCGCGGCCTGCTTAGTTGTGGTGTTTACCCATACAATGTGTGGAATAACACATGTGGTTACTATGGCTTATCGGTTGGCAGCCCATTATTAAATAGTATTTATGGAGAAGCATTAGGCGACAAAGTGTATTCAATAAAAAGCTACTCTGATCAAATCGTCTGCTCAACTGGCACTTGCTATGTGTACGGCATTCACAGCAGCCGATTATGGAATGAAAATGCCACCTACACCTACGTACTCGGCCACTTTGGTTTGCAAACTGACACGTATGAAAAACAAGTGAGTTTGATTCAGTAGCTGCAAGTTAGCGAGATTTTAGCAGCGATTTTATATCGCGTAGGAATGGTTATAGGTGCTAGGTGCTAGGTGCTAACAGCGTAGTGTTAGTTGCGCCTCCCCTATGACTTTTTTCGGCGTTAAAACGCCTCCTACAACTCGCATCTCGCAAACTTTCCCCTTTACTCTTTCTAACTCGCTAACTTTTCAATCTGATAGATCTTATGCTCATCGCGCGAAATAAATTTCACGCCTACGGATGAGCATTTCAATTTAACTATGCGCAGGCACAATCCAATCTAACTTCTGACGACTGGTATCTCTTTTTTCGGCGTTAAAACGCCTCCTACACCTCGTATCTCGTTCCTCGAAACTCGTACCTTTCCCCTTGTAACTCGTAACTCGTAACTCGTAACTCGTAACTCGTATCTCGTATCTCGCTAACTTATGCTTTTACGAACCATATAGCGCTTTCATCAATTGGCGCAGGTTCTTTTGATTAGTTTCCGTCTTAACCAGTGCTTTTAAACGGCTTTTCACCTCTGGTTTTGACTTCGCTTGTTGACTTAACGCCGATATAGCGGCGCCGCGAATATCTCTTGGGTTACTAGCGTCAGCAAAGGCGTAAATACTATCTACTTGTTCTGCATCTAACTCATTATTACCCATTGCCTTTAAAATCGCCCCTTGCGTTTTACTATTAGTTTCTTGATTTAGTTGATTACTCAAGTAATTCAAACTGGTTTTACTTGGCATTTTTGCCAGTGCCTCTGCCGCATTTAGGCGTAACCTTGGACTGTCGCCAGCTAAATAATCACCAATAAGCTGTTGATGATCATAGTCTCCACTATTACCCAGTGCGGTGATTAGGGCTGATGCTTTTTGCTCCGTTGCACTTGAATTTAATGAATCAGCTAACTTTTGGGTTAACTGAGTTGAAAACTCACTGCCCTGCTGATTTTTTGCAATCGCCCCCATTACCATTAAAGCACTATGAGCCAGCTTTGAATTTTCTTCATCAAGACCATATGACATGGAATACTCAAAAATCGCTTCTACCTGTATGTCCGTTAACGGCTTTTCACTGTATTTTAGCGCCATTAAACTTCTAAAGCGCTGATTTGGTGAAAATAAACCAGGCTCAACAAATACCTCTGTCAGTAATTGTTTTGAATTAACTGAGTCATGCTTACCTAGGTACATAAACAATTTACTTTCCAAAGGATCTGCAATTGCTTTTGTTGAAATAAGCTCTTTTAAGCTCAGCAAATACTGATCATTGTCATAAAGAAATTGCAAAAGCGTTTTTCGGTCTCCCTCTAGCCAATCCATACTTTTTAAAGCAGTGATAAACGCTTCAGTATTTTTTGATGGTTGAGGCGGCGCTTTAGGGTAAACCCAATCTGTGCTTAAATTTTCCCATTGATTAGGGTCTTCGGGTAATTGTAGTAACCTTGCATCATCAGGTATCGATTGATTTGAGCGATTTAAACTTAGTGTTTGCAGTACCTCAATATTCATACTTCCATCACTACTACTGACTTGAATATGACTATTTCCAAGGGTTTTTGTTAACCAGCACTTATCGTTTTCAAAAGTAAACTCATCACTAATAATGTTCGCCGCTTCCAACTGCATTAGCTTTTTCGCAGCGTTAGTACTTTGCCTAGTGTCGGTTGGTTCTAAATAACTGAGTTTATTTCGCTTTAGTTTGTTATCAGCTAACACTGTGTAGAGTGATTTGTACTGACCAATATCATCTCGCTCTTTAACCCAATATTTATCCCCTTGTAAGTTTTCAGGGGGTTTTGCACGGTGAAAAGCACGGTATAAAGCAATCAGCTTTTGTTGATCGCCCACTTTTAATTTAGCGTTAAACCGATAATCTAAAACTTCACCTGAGTTATTGCTAATTTTCACAGCAAAAGGCACAGAATACTCATTGCTGGTACTCACTGTTTTATTCAACTTTGCTTGAGCTTGGTACAGCTCAAAACCCAACCAGTGAAATTTCTCTTCAACTAACAAAGGTCGGTAAATTAACCGCCCTTGTAAGTCAAACTGGCTTTTTGAGGGGCTATTCATCGAAACAATATTCGTATCAGCTTTTGATTGAAGTTCACCCCAAACAGTACAATGAGGCACTGCATAAGCGGCCGAAGCATAGCCTAATAAAGTGCCAAATAATAAACTCAGTTTAATTAAATGCATTATACCTATGCCTTCATACTAATAATTTAAGGTTGCTGATTCGTCTAAAATTGTCCAGCTTTTATCGTACAAAGTGCTGGTATCGTAGATAGTTTGAGTTTTGGTTTTTGTCTTAATCTTGCAACACCACTTGTATTTAGGGTATTTCACATAAACATAAAATTCACCGGAAATAGCCTCAATATCATTTGTTACATCAATTCCTAAGGTTATTTTAGAATCAGTGATAGCTTTAGCTAAATCCGCATAAAGTGTGGCATTAAATGTATCTGCGATAATTAAGAAGTCGATACCAACACCGCCACTTGCAACGCCCAAATTTATTTCTGCGGTAGCATAAGCATCCATGCTGGCAGTAACAATATCTCCCCCTAAGTCAATTCGGCTATTGCTGTAAGCTAAACCAACACCTAAATCCAAGCTACCAGTGACACCTGCCTCCACTGTCACCGGAACAATCACAATGGTGAACGTCGTTTCAACCACTTTTTGCTCTTCGCTCCAGCTATATCCTAAAGACTTGTCTAAGGCCGTTAACGTGTCGCCCTCGTCAATTAAAGTGTCACCCAGCACACTAAAGTTTGCTGCATAAGAAATCTCACCATCACTTACATTTGCACTCGCTTCAGCGCTGGCACTAACCAAACTCGCTGATTTATCAAATAGGTAAAGATCTAAATCTGCTTCAACTAGCCCCTCGGCTGAGCCACCATTACTAGAAGAAACATTCATATAGCTATAAAAAGAAGGGCTGATTGCCACAGCATCGCTGTCACCATAAGTAGCACTCCAACTGCCAACTTTGGCTAACGTTGTTGCTGTAGCAGCAGTAGTCTGCATCGCTGATACCGAAGCTATTGTTGTTTTATTACTATTTAGCTCTACCGATTCTGCAGTACTCACTTCATCATGATAAAGCGCATAAGGTACTTCAACGGTAATACTATTATTTTCGCTATGAGCTTCAATTTCATCAGAGTTGTCGTGGAAGGTAAATGTCATGCTAAAACTGTTTTCACCACCATCGTGATCAAAATCATCGTGTATCGCTTTTAGCAATACGCCATTTACTGCAACATCCCAAGGAAAGTAATGAGATTGCTCATGATCAGGAAACTTAATACGCATAGTCTCCATATAAGCTTGCGCTTGCTCATTCCATAAGTGAGCATGATAAGTCGTTTCGCCGATCGTTATTGTTGCACTGATGTCAGCCTCGTTGACTGAATTACCAAATTTGGTGGCATTAATAAAGCCAATTAAATCAGGTACTTTTTGCGTTGGTTCACCAGTACCTGTGGTATCTCTTTTACCCGGGCCAGGAAAAATAGCAAAGCCGTCGCCCACTTTAAGTTTATCTAAAACAAAATCATGGTAATGACCATCGCTAATGGTGACTGAGCTATAGGTGCTTTCGTCACCAGACTCAATGCCACGGGATTTATTATCTGTAACATCAACTTCGTTTGAGATCACACCGCTTGTGTCAACAAAAGCGGCAATAATAAATTCACCCGATACGAGATCTTCATTTGGCAAAATTAATGTTGCCGTATGATTTTGCTCGCCTTCTTGTAACTGCTCGATATAAAACTCACCCAAATCGTAGCCATCAGGCTCATCTTCAGTTTCGAGTTCAGCGACTTTACTTTTTTCAATTAAAATAAATGAAACACCAACATGTTCATTCGTTAATAAGGTTGTTTCGGTACTGAAATCAACAGTGATCTGTTGCCCTGGTTGATAAACGTCATCAGAGACTCGGGTCATAGATTTCAAAGCGACATTAGCAACAGCTTCTTGTTCGGTAGAGTCATCATCAGAACACCCAACTATTGAAAGTAGGGATAAAGCCAACACAGCACTAATCCTTTTAGACTGATTCATATCACGATTCCTAATTATTGATTTTAATTTCGACAAACTATTAATTAATAAAACTCATACTTCTACTCAAAGTCCGACCGACTTATTTTCGAAACGGTTAAGCTTTAACCCACCCAAATTGGGGTACAAAAGGTTCATATTTCAAAGGGTAAATCACAATAATGGATGAATTATGGAGGGATAAAAATTTTTAATAGGTGCGAGGGACGAGATGCAAAGTGCGAGATGTAGGAGGCGTTTTAACGCCGAACATGTAGCAGCGATTTTATATCGCGTAGGAATGGTGCTAGGTGCTAGGTGCTAGGTGCTAGGTGCTAGGTGCTAACAGCATAGTGTTGGTTCTGGATTGATAAAGGGGTTAGGCAAAAAGAAAGACCTGACCCTTTGGTTTGACCCCTTGGTTCTTACATTTGACTATATGGAAACACAGGAAGAAATAAATTACTTTCTAAGAGATTGTCTAGCAAACTCTGGGAAGTCCAGATGATCCTAATACGTTTATTGAAGTAATTGGCTTTCTTGTGAAAAAAACACGGAGTGAGCTATATTGCGAGATTAACAGGCTTGAACCGTGAAAGTATTTATAAAATAAATGGTAAAACAAAACCCCGCTGGGAAACTATTTTTAAGCTAATGAAAGCTTTAAATCTACCACTTACAATGAAATTAATTTGATTAAGGGTGCACTAAACAGAGTGGAGTCAGATTTCTCGGATAGCGCAAGAAAAGTCCAGAGAGAGGGCAGCGGCAGCCCCTCTTTGGCTGCCGTCGCCAGCGACAAAACCTTAAATAAGGTTTTTAATGTGGTAGCTCAAGAAAACAACGTTGCCTGCTTGAGCGATACTTTCTAATGGGTTAATGGGTTAGGCTCTTGGCTCCTTTGGTTTTTATCCTTACCAAATAAAGGGAAAAGAACATTATTAGATAAAAATATTCAATTACTCCTCCTGAACTGCTCTCGCTCATCAATTGTTCAGATGGTTCAACATTATTTTTTATTAAAACTTTAAACTCTAGCTCTGAAGAATTACTTTCACTGTCTGTTGCCACAATTTTCAAGCTATATTCCCCTTCAGCTAAAGAGCCTGCACTCAATGACATAAAGTGATTATCCATAATTGAATAATTCAGGTCTGTTGATATTTGAAAGCTCAATAACTCTTCATCCATATCATAGAAAAAGTCTAATAAATGTATTTCAACTTCCTCAACTTTATTAAGCTGTATAGTACTTGGTTCTTTAATAATTTCAGGGGAATGATTAACATAATGAAGCTCAATACTAACAACATGCTCCACAAGTTCACCACCATAGCTAAGTAACAACTTTAAATTACTCGGCGCCGAATAAAATTCAGATTTCATAATTTTTCCAGTCAAAATATTAGATTGAATGGAAAAAAACTTAGACTCCTCAGGTATAGAGATATTTACATCTTCTCCATTATTATTTGTCAGATATTCATTAAGATTTAATATGATTTTTTCACTAGTATTCAAAGTAACCTTTTCAAGGTTCAACGAAGGTTTATTATTAAGTTCCTCTGTAATCAGAAGATTGAGTGTTTTCGTTAAACTTACTTCTCCATCTGTTACTAATACATCTACTTTTATAGTCTCACCTACCACCCAACTTTTTTGATAATCGACAGTTAATTGGCCTAGGACATTTAATCTAAAATAACTTTCTTGATTCGCCAATCGATAAAGTAAAACGTCATTATCAGCATCACTAAATAACTCTCCAATATTATAAATATTTTGTTCCTGATTAATAAGAATTGTATTTTCATTCTGAACTGGTGCAGTATTAACTCCATCATCATCTTTTAATACATAACTACTGTTAGTTTTATCATCAAATGGCATGCTAATTTTATAATTTGAGCCTATTTCCATGCCGACAGTAGTTATTGCTGATTTCAAATTTTCTGATAAGTTCCTATAGCTATATACAATAGTAGAACCTTGCTCAAAAATTAAAGTTTGAACTTCACCATGCGTATCCTCTAACTGATCATATTGATCATAACGGGAAGTAAAAATAACAACTCTATTGTTATCTTCTCCAGTAACTAATCTTTGAGTGCTTATGGGTAAGGTAGTCAATTCTAGTTTTTGTAGGTCAAATTCTGAAGGGATTAGAGTAACTTCTTCTTCCCAAGGGTTACTGATACCATTGTAAACATATTTATAATCATATTCTTGTGGAGTACTTTCCTCATCAAGAATGTTGTGAGTTCTATTGACGGAAAACTGTGGTTCTGTTTTATTTTTCTCTCCTGAAATATTTGCATGTTCTTTAACTTTACCTTCATATAAAACAGTCGGCTTCATATTATTCTCAGAAGTAAATGAGCTAAAAATAGAAAGAGCATTATTTAGGTCAGCCCATCTATTTTGAATTGTTCTAACACTTGCATTGATCCCTTCTTTAAGACCACCTATTTTTATTTTGAAAGGGAAATCATCAAACGTATAGGCATTGATATCTTCCTTATCTAACCAAAAATCTCCTAACTCTGTATGGATTTTATAAGGGTTTACAGAGTAAACAGCTATCGTTTTATCAGATCCTACTGAAAGTTCATGCATTCCTACATCATCAAAAGTAATACTTGCTATGTTATAGCCATCATTTTCATACTTATCCAAGCCAAGACCATCATCTTTTGCAATATACTCTTTATTTTGAGTGAGATCTTTTATCGTCATGTCCCCAAGAGACACTGAGCAATTTATATTAATACCTTTAATTATTAGCTCTTTTCCTTTTACCCTAGTAATAAATTGCTCTGTTTGAGGGTATAATCTTTTTGTTACCTGCTGATTTTTACAATCTAAAAGCCCTTGATGATTTCCGATAATGCTTAACCTTTTATTATTTAAAGAGCTATGTTCTGCGCTTTGTAGATCAACCCCTGATGAAATGATAAGATTTCGAATAGAAGGCATTGATAAGTTTTTAGCTGACTTTAGTAATGCTGCAGCTCCCGCTACTTGTGCTACCGCCATAAAGTTACCTGATGAAATCCTATAATCATCTTTTTCAACTGTTTGACTTTTTTTAGTTATTTTAATGTTATCAACATACAAGTTGTTGTCATGTAAATCGCTCACATATGTTACTAATTTAAATTTAACATCACTAAAATCTACATCCGAATTCTCTAATGAAAATAGCCTTGAGTATTCATACCATTCAACACTCCTATGATATGTATTACTAACTGGCAACCAAGAACCATCCTTGCCCATTACTTCTAAGTGCATGTATTTTTTAGAGTTATTAAGTAAATCAAATGAAATTACAAACTCCTTTTCCTCTGTTCTACTGAAGTCTAATGAAGGAAGAATTAGTGCAGCTTGATTATCAATAAACCCCCATGAATCATTACCAGTAGTAAAATGTTCTGTCATCACTTCCACTTTATGTAGATTTTCTAAAGGGACATCTTTTGGTTCAAATATAAAGTCAGCGTTAAGTGGCTCATAACGCTTTTTATAAGACGTAGAAAAAATATAATCGGATGCAGCGAAAGTACTAATACTATTACCACCTGACATATTTAAATAACCATTTAAATAAATACCTGATACAAGTATCGTATTAGACATTAGTAAGCTTTGTGGGAGACTAAAAGTAAAATCAGTATCACCATCAATAGGGTAATCAAAGCCATATCTCGCTGGCGCTATAACTAATATATCATTAGCTTCTAGCTTCTTTATAGCGTTATGTGTCAATTGGGTAGCGTACAGTACATTATGATCTAACTGCCCGATTTTCAAACCAGTCGATGTCCAGTCATAAACAACCGAAGCAATATTTAAGTTAAGCTGATTTTTTAAACCTATTATATAGTCAATACACTTTATATAGTCTCTAGTGTAAACATCAGGGGAAACCTTACATCCTATAATTTTGTTATTTGATGATAGGCCATTGATACCGATATTGTTTTTAGTCCCAGCTATAACTCCTGCCATAGCTGTACCAAACCCATATTCATCAATCAAATCACCATTTAAAAGGCTTGGATTAATTCCATGTATGTCATCGATATATCCATTATTGTCATCATCGATGCCATTTGACGGTATCTCGTTTTCATTTACCCACATAGATCCACTTAAGTCTTCGTGGTTTACGTCTATACCAGAAGATAAAATAACTGTTACTACTTCGTTACTTTCATCTATCCCTTCTAAAAGATATTTATCATAGCCAATTCCCCCTACTTCAGTATCATTTAATGCACCACCATATAGATACCATTGATTCAGATAATAATCAGGAGAGCTTGCATAACTATAAAAATTAATAAATAAACTTATTATAAAAAATAAACCAACTTTTATTCCCACTTTCTAATACCGATTACTATAAAAAGAATACATTACCCAATTTCTTTACAAAAATCGAGTAATGTATTTCTTTGAAACATTTTATAAACACTTTAATTTTGCCAAGACTAACTCCCAATCTCACGTTTAACACCTCCCTCCCCCCGTCATCACGCCCTGAAAATAAGAGATTGAAGAGGAATATTGCACATGGATGCGCGATTTAGCGAAACTAGGCCATAGATGACCTATCTTCGCCGTTTACGTTCATATTAATCGTGTTTTGAGGAAGCCGCATGATGCACGGGTGGCGCAGGGAGAGTCCAGAGAGGGGTCAGCGGCATCTCCTCTTGGCTGCCGTCCCGAGCGCGACAAAACCTTGAATAAGATTTTTTATTTATAAAAAAATCGCGGCTAAAGCCTGCCCCTACAAAATAACATTGCGCGTGAAATAAATTTCACGCCTACGGTACCGTGCTTAGCTTTGGCTATGCACAGGCACAATCTAACTTATAGCTTAAAGCTCTTTTTCTCTTTTCCCTTTCCCCTCGAAACTCGCTAGCTTGAGTATTTTTAATCTAGCTTCTGACGACTAATATCTAATAGCTCTTTTTTCGGCGTTAAAACGCCTCCTACAACTCGCATCTCGACCCTCGAAACTCGCAACTTTCCCCTTTCCCCTCGCTAACTTTCTCCAAAACACAAAAAAGCCGTTACATTGCTGCAACGGCTTTTTGGCATTTGAATATAATCAAACCTTAGTCACGGTATGTCTCCACCGCTGGGCATGAACAAACTAGGTTACGGTCGCCGTATACGTCATCGATACGGGTTACTGTAGGCCAGAATTTGTCTTTTGCTACGCTTGGTACTGGGAATGCTGCGTAGAAACGGTCGTATGCGCGATCCCACTCATTGCCTAGTACGTCTGCTTGTGTGTGCGGTGCAAACACTAGCGGGTTGTTTTCAATTGACCATTCGCCAGATGCGATACGGTCGATTTCTGACTTGATTGACACCATTGCTTCGATGAAACGGTCGATCTCAACTTTAGACTCAGACTCAGTTGGCTCAATCATTAGTGTGCCAGCTACTGGGAATGACATAGTTGGTGAATGGAAACCGTAGTCTTGTAGACGTTTAGCTACGTCCATTTCAGTGATGCCTGTTTGCTCTTTAAGTGGGCGTAGATCAACAATACATTCGTGCGCAACGCGGTTGTTACGGCCACGGTATAAAATTGGGAAGTGCTCGCTTAGCTTCTCAGATAAGTAGTTAGCGTTCACGATAGCCATTTCTGTTGCTTGTTTTAAGCCTTCAGAGCCCATCATAGCAATGTATGCCCACGAGATTGGTAAAATAGCTGCTGAGCCGTAAGGGGCTGCAGAAACCGCACCGTTACCGATGTTTGTGCCAGCAACATTAATTACACTGTGGTTAGGCATAAATGGCGCTAGGTGAGATTTAACACCGATAGGGCCAACACCTGGACCACCACCACCGTGTGGAATACAGAATGTTTTGTGTAGGTTAAGGTGCGATACGTCAGAACCGATTGAACCTGGGCTTGTAACACCTACTTGCGCGTTCATGTTTGCGCCGTCCATGTACACTTGACCACCGTGCTGGTGCACGATGTCACAGATTTCACGAATTGTTTCTTCATAAACACCGTGTGTAGATGGGTAAGTGATCATGATACAAGATAGGTTTTCAGATACCTCTTCGGCTTTCGCTTTAAGGTCTGCCATATCAACGTTACCGTTTTTATCACAGTCAACAACCACAATTTTCATGCTTGCCATTTGTGCAGACGCTGGGTTTGTACCGTGCGCTGAACTTGGGATCAAACATACGTTACGGTGACCTTCACCACGTGACTCGTGGTATTTACGGATCGCGATTAAGCCTGCGTATTCACCTTGTGCACCTGAGTTAGGTTGTAGTGAAACTGCATCGTAACCTGTAATGTTTACTAACCAATCATGTAACTCAGTCATCATGATTTGGTAACCCGCAGCCTGATCAAGTGGGCAGAATGGGTGTAAGTTTGCAAACTCAGGCCAAGTGATTGGGATCATCTCAGCTGTCGCATTAAGTTTCATTGTACATGAACCTAATGAGATCATTGAGTGGTTAAGCGCTAAGTCTTTGTTCTCTAAACGCTTGATGTAACGCAACATTTCAGTCTCGCTGTGGTACGAGTTGAAGTTAGGGTGCGTTAAAATTTCGTCATCGCGTACTAGGCTTGCAGGAATTGAGTTGCTGCCATTTACTTCGATTTCGTTTGCAAGTGCGTCAACGCTTAGGCCGTGACCTTCACCTAAGATGATGTCGAATAACTCAGCTACGTCTGCACGAGTTGTTGTTTCTGATACAGAAATTGAGTATTCACCTGCGCGGTTAGACGCAAAGTTAACACCGTGCTCTACTGCACGTGCAACGATTTCGTCTTTGTTATCTGCAACAACAGTCAGTGTATCGAACCATGTGTCGTGCTTAAGGTTTACGCCTTTCGCTTTTAAGCCTGCTGCTAAGATGTCAGCAAAACGGTGGATACGCTCAGCGATAGTTTTAAGGCCCTGTGGACCGTGGTAAACCGCGTAGAACGCTGCCATGTTCGCTAGTAATACTTGCGCTGTACAGATGTTTGAGTTGGCTTTTTCACGACGAATGTGTTGTTCACGTGTTTGCATTGCCATACGTAGTGCGTCGTTACCTAAACGGTCTTTAGAAACACCGATAATACGACCTGGTAGTGAACGCTTGTACTTGTCACGTGTTGCGAAGAATGCAGCGTGTGGACCACCGTAACCCATAGGTACACCAAAACGCTGTGCTGAACCAAGTACTACGTCTGCACCTAGTTTACCTGGTGCTTTAAGCATTAATAAGCTCATGATGTCTGCAGCAACACAGGCAATCGCTTTTTTGTCTTGTACTTGTGCGATTAGGTCAGTTACGTCAGTGATTTCACCGGTTGTTGATGGGTATTGGAATAATGCACCAAAAATCTCATGATTAGCCGCTTCGCTTGCAGGACCAACAACAACTTCAAAACCAAACTGGTCTGCACGTGTAGCAACAACGTCGATAGTTTGCGTGTGTACGTCATCAGCAATGAAGAAGATGTTTGCTTTTTTAGCTTTAGCAACACGCTTTGCAAGGCCCATTGCTTCTGCAGCAGCCGTTGACTCGTCAAGTAATGACGCGCTTGCTAAATCAAGACCAGTTAGGTCTAGGGTCATAGTCTGGAAGTTTAATAATGATTCTAAACGACCTTGTGCAATCTCTGGTTGGTATGGTGTATACGCAGTGTACCAGCCTGGGTTCTCAAGTACGTTACGTAAAATTACGTGTGGTACGTGAGTTGGGTGGTAGCCTTGACCGATGTATGATTTGAACACTTTATTTTTGCTTGCTACTGATTTTAAGTAGCTTAGTGTTTCAACTTCAGTGCGGCTTTCGCCGATTGATAAACCTTGCTCTAAGCGAATGCTTGCAGGTACCGTTTGACCGATCAGCTCTTCAACACTCGATACTCCAAGAGCGCTCAGCATGTCGCTTACTTGCGCTGGGCTTGGCCCAATGTGACGGCGAATAAAATCTTGCTTTTGCTCTAATTGTTCAAGAGATTTGGCGTTTGACATTTGTCCAGATTCCTATGATCCAAAAAAAAGTGGTTACTGCCAATGGGTAACTGGCAATAACTTAAAAACAGGTTGATTCAGTAACTTACAGCGTATGGAAAAGTAAGCTATAAAATCATAAAAGCCCCACTTATGAGGGGCTTTTAGTCGGCGTGACTAATTAATTAGTCTTCGTCGATTGTGTTAGCGTAGCCTTCAGCGTCTAACAGGTTATCAAGCTCTGATGTGTCAGATGCTTTGATACGGAATAACCAACCGTCAGTGTAAGGGTCGTTATTTACTGTTTCAGGCGAATCTTCAAGCTCTTCGTTGATTGCAACGATTTCACCGCCGATTGGTGCGTAGATGTCTGATGCTGCTTTTACAGACTCAGCTACTGCGCAGTCTTCACCCGCGTCAACTTCATCACCAACTTCTGGTAATTCAACGAATACCATGTCGCCAAGAAGTTCTTGTGCGTGCTCAGTGATACCTACAGTAAACGTACCGTCACCTTCGTCGCGAACCCACTCGTGTGAAGTAGCATATTTTAATTCGCTTGGGATATTGCTCATCTTTTTGTTCCTTTGGTTCTGATACCAATCAACTTAAATATTTAACCATTCTAGCGGTCTAAATAAAGCGCTAACAGCGTTATTAATTTCTCAGGTAGAACAACTACATATCAAAATTAATGCCTTGTTATCACTCTATTTATCTGTCGCTATAAGTGGCTAACAACTCAACATGATTGGCATTATTAGGTGATAACACCAAATTTTTTATAGTTTAGATAACTGATTTGCCGTTACGTACAAAGCAAGGTTTTACAACCTTAACGTTAACCAGTTTTTTACGCATCTCTACTTGGGCTGTTTCGCCAGTTGAACGCGGAACGCGTGCTAGCGCAACACTGTGACCAAGGGTTGGTGAGAATGTACCAGAGGTAATCACCCCTTCACCACCTTCAACGATGACTTTTAAACCGCTACGCAATACGCCTTTTTCTTCAAGCACTAAACCAACTAGTTTGTCTGTGCTCTTGTCAGCGCGTTGCTGTTCTAATACTTCACGACCGATAAACTTACGATCCTCTGGCTCCCATGCGATTGTCCACGCCATGTTTGCAGCAAGTGGAGAAACACTTTCGTCCATATCTAGGCCGTAAAGGTTCATACCCGCTTCAAGACGTAACGTGTCACGTGCACCTAGACCTGCTGGCGCTACGCCTGCGTCTAGAAGTTGTTGCCATAAATCAGCAGCTTGATCGTTAGGTACTACGATTTCATAACCATCTTCGCCAGTATAGCCTGTTGTCGCAATAAATAAATCACCTGCTTGCACACCAAAGAAAGGCTTCATACCTTCAACAGCAGCTTGTTGCTCTGCGTTAAGTACTGTTGCTGTTTTAGCACGTGCGTTAGGGCCTTGAACGGCAATCATTGCAAACTCAGGACGCTCAGTAACCGTTACGGCGAAATCAGCCGAAACTTTAGCTAAATGCGCTAAATCTTTTTCACGTGTTGCTGAGTTAACTACTAAACGGTAGTTCGTTTCTGAGAAGAAGTAGATGATTAGATCGTCGATTACGCCGCCTTCTTCGTTAAGCATACCTGTGTAAAGTGCTTTACCTGGTACAGTTAACTTAGCAACGTCGTTTGCAACTAGCTTACGTAAGAACGCTTGCGCTTGCTCGCCTTGAATATCGACAATAGTCATGTGAGATACGTCAAACATACCTGCATCTGTGCGAACCGCATTATGCTCTTCGATTTGTGAGCCGTAGTTGATTGGCATTTCCCAGCCGTGGAAATCAACCATTTTTGCGCCAGCTTCAAGGTGCTTAGCATGTAAAACTGTTTTAGAAGTCATAATATTCCTTCACTTTTAAATTAACCCACAAGTTGTGGGGCGTGGCCTCAATTTAATGAGGGGGAATAACATGGGCGGCGATTATACATTAGTTGCACAGTTGTCACACCCAAATTGCGATTTTGTAACTAAAAAACAGCTAAACACCCAAGTGCGTAGCTGTTTTAAAAATTTTATCTTTTAAGCAACGTTGGCTAAGGCTAAATCAAAGCCGAGCTGCTGCAAGTGCGTTTGCCATTTATCAAGCTCTGCTTGGCGCGCCACCAGCTGAAATTGCTGTGTTGCTTGGTTATCTATGGCGGTAATAAATACCTCACCGCTTTGTGCACCATAGCAGCTGCGCATGTCTGATAAACGCAGCCCCGGCGTTAGCTTAAAGCTGTCGACCAAGGCATCAAACGCTTGCTCACCACTTAGGGTTAGCGCGCTTAAATCGTCACGCATTACATAATCAATGTCGTAACGTAGTTGTTGCTCATTAATAAGCGACTGTAATTGCACGCTGGCATCTTTACCTAGCACAAAACGAAATGCAGTTTCGTTAAAGTAATACAGGGCATAAGCGTAGCTGCTTGTTAGGTCATCGTCTAATGAACTACGTAAGCCTAAACCGCTGGCGGTTAGCTTATTAATATCAAGACCTAAAATAGCCGTTAAAAATGGGATTGCTTCAGTGCCACTAAAATCCATAATGGCAGTATCGCTATTTGCTTGTAGCACGTTGTCTGCTGGGGTCTCAGCTTGGCTGTGGCGAGCAAACATTATTGGCGTAAAAGTCATATGTGACACCTATCAATCGTTAATGCTTGAAGTATATTGCGCCGTGCTGGCAACAACAAATTGTAATTATTTATCAATTGATAAATAATGCTTATATACATAGCCCTATAAATAGAATTTTTTAATGAAAAACATTTCTACCGATAGTTTACGTACTTTAGTCACTGTTGTTGAAGTTGGCGGATTTGCCAAAGCAGGTGAATTATTGGGGCTATCGCAACCGGCTGTGAGCTTACAAATAAAGCGCCTTGAAGATATGCTGGGCCATAAGCTGTTTAAAAAGCAAGGCCAGCGCCAAGTGCTTAATCAATACGGCGAATTGCTTATGCCATTAGCTAAGCAAATGCTGCAACAAAACGATGCCATTTTGCAGCAGTTCACCAGCGAAAACGTGACCGGTAAAGTGCGCTTGGGGATCCCCAGTGAATTTGCCGCACGTATTCTACCTTCGATCATTGGTGACTTCGTGGCCCTCTACCCTGACGTATCGCTTGAAGTGCGCTCTCGTTTGAGTAAACATTTGTTGTCGGTTTCGCGCCAAGACCAATTCGATTTAGTACTGGCATTAAACGAAGAGCTAGAATCTGCCAAGTTCCCTATTTTTATGCAAGACCAACTAGTATGGGTGGGTGATTTAAACCTTGCACAGAACGACGTGGTCACGCTTGTAACCGCCCCCGAGGGATGTATTTATCGCCGCCGCGCAATCGAAGCACTACAAAGTGCGGGTATTAAATACCGCATTGCCTACAGTAATGCCGACTTAACTGGCCTAACTGCGGCATTAAAAGAAGGCTTAGGCATTACAGTGCTTGCAAAAAGCACCGTACCGAATGAGCTTAACTACCAAATACAAACCAAAGATCTCCCCGAGCTTGGTCAAATCGGTATTAGTTTAATTAAACGCACCGACGACCCCGGCACCGCCGTAGACAAACTCGCCGAGTTCATCGCCTTGCGTTTGACGTAGGTGTGAGTTAGTGAGTTAGTGAGTTAGCGAGTTAGCGAGTTAGCGAGTTAGCGAGTTAGCGAGTTAGCGAGTTAGCGAGTTAGCGAGTTAGCGAGTTAGCGAGTTAGCAAGATTGTAGCCGCGATTTTATATCGCGTAGGAATTTAGCTAGGTGCTAGGTGCTAGGTGCTAGGTGCTAGGTGCTAGGTGCTAGGTGCTAGGTGCTAGGTGCTAGGTGCTAGGTGCTAGGTGCTAG
>NZ_LKDX01000067.1:0-16364 GCF_001401795.1 Pseudoalteromonas sp. P1-26
TACATCGTAGGCGTCACGCTTGCTTGGCGCGCCTCAAACACGGCACTGCTGTTAATATTTCGCGCGAAATAAATTTCACGCCTACAATAAATATCTCGCACCTCGCACCTCGCATCTCTTGTCTCGTAGGAAGGGCTTTAGCCGTGAATTATCTTAGAGACTTCGGCACTAGAGTACTTCCTACATCGTAGGTGTCACGCTTGCTTGGCGCGTCTTACATTCAACACCTATCTGAAGGGGGAATGTATTGCGATCAAACAACACAGTTCGGCTCAAAACTGACAGCTGAAAGCTGACGGCTTTTTGAATTGAAAACAGGTAGTGAAGATAAAACTAAATCTTGAGATTAAAGTAGAAAATAAAAGAATTTACAAAGGGGGAGAAGTGGGGCGACTGATGGGGCTTGAACCCACGACAACCGGAATCACAATCCGGGGCTCTACCAACTGAGCTACAGCCGCCACTGAGATACACCTCGTTTGGTGTGGCGCGCATATTACATAATTAAGGTTGGCTTGTGAAGCCCTAAATTGAAAAAAGTAGAAAAAACTTATTTACCTCAGAAAATTCAGAAAACCATCACTGGTCAGCTCGCGTTCAGTTTCGCAGATTAGACTTGCGGTTTTTGTAATTGAGCAAATACTCATTTCGTAGTTTTACGCGTAATTTAATGATTTTTTAACCAAAGATCATATATAATTTGTACAGCGTGATGCTACAAATGAACTTCAGGAGAGAACATGGATACAATAATGAACTGGATCAACGAGAATTCAGGTTTAATCATACATTACGCCGTTCAGGCGGTTCTAGCGCTAATCATTTTCTTCATCGGTGGTCGCATCGCTAAATTCTGCGAAGGCTTAACTGAAAAAGCATTTGATAAAAAGAAAGTCGATAAAGCTGTAGGTTCATTTGTTGCTAGCATTGTCTATGCAATTGTATTTGCTGCAACAATCTTAATGGCACTATCTCAATTAGGTATTGAAACTACTTCATTCATTGCTATTTTAGGTGCGGCTGGTTTAGCAGTAGGTTTAGCACTTCAAGGTTCACTATCTAACTTTGCATCAGGTGTTTTAATCATCTTACTTCGTCCTTTCAAATCAGGTGACTATGTAGAAGCAGGTGGTAAAGCGGGTACAGTTAAGAAAATCGAAATTTTCTCTACAGAATTACGTACACCAGACAACAAAGTAATTATCATGCCTAACTCATCAATTATGGGCAGCCCAATTACAAATTTCTCTCGTGAATCAACTCGTCGTATCGATTTAGTAATCGGTGTTGGTTACGATGCAGATCTTAAAGAAGCAAAAGCAGTTCTTAAATCAGTTTTAGATAAAGAAGAGCGCTTACTAAAAGACCCAGCATACACAGTAGCGGTATCTGAGCTTGCAGATTCAAGCGTAAACTTTGTAGTTCGCCCTTGGGTTAACTCTGCTGATTATTGGCCAACGTATTTCGATTTAATGGAAAACATTAAGATCGCATTAGACGATGCCAACATCACAATCCCATTCCCGCAAATGGATGTTCATTTGCACAAAGAAGACTAATTAAGTCTAACGTACAAGTAGTAAAGGTTATTTTTTAATGAAATTAAAAGCATTATCAATTCTAGTTGCAGCAAGCGCTGCAACTAGCGCATTCGCAGCAGATGAAACCAAAACTTGGGATGTAACCAGTGAACTAGGTGCCATTATTACAAGTGGTAACACTGAAACAACAACACTTAAAGGTGGTGTTAAGGTTTTACATAACTTAGAAAACTGGAATAACGAGTACAAGTTAGACGGCATCTACAAAGAAGATGAGATCGAAAACGACCAAGGTGTAAAAGAAACACAGCGTACCAACGAAAAGTACTCAATCTCAGCGCAAGGTAACTATAAATTAAACGAAAAGCACTCACATTTATTCATCTACGGCTCGCACGTATCTGATTACTTTGGTGCATACCGTAACGAATCAGTTATCTCAGCGGGTTATGGTTTACGCCTAATTGACCGTTCTGATATGTGGCTAAACGCAGAAATTGGTCCGGGTTATAAGTATTTCCAATATCCTGATGACAGCACTGAAGTTGATGACAACGGCAACTCACTTGCCGGTGAGCGCGAAGGTGAAGTAATCGCACTAGGTAAAGTAGATTATAACTGGCAGATTTCAGACAGCGCACGTTTTACTCAATTAGTATCAGTTGAATATGGTGATACCAATACTAAAACGCGTTCAGAGTCTGCAATTCTTGCCAAAATCAACGGCTCACTACAAATGAAAGTAGCTTACAACATCACTCACAACTCAGATGTTGCTGATGATAAAGAAAACACAGATACAGAAACGTCACTAACGCTAGTTTACAGTTTTTAACTAAATAAATCGTTTTGTTGACAATTTAATGACAAAAAGGGACGAAAGTCCCTTTTTTATTTCCTTGAGTTTCAGGTAGAATACACAATCTTTTTGACTGTAGAACTATGGATATCCCTACTTGTGATGTTATTTAAAAGATTATTCCTTACTTTTTTGTTTCTAACCACTTCATCGGTATTGGCATTTACTCCTACTGCAGCTCAAATTGAGCAATTCAAAAAGCTTCCAAAGGCTCAACAAGAAGCGCTTGCAAGGCAGTATGGTGTTGACCTATCAACTATCACTGGTAAAACAACTAGTGAAGAATCTCTTGAAGTTGAATCTACAATCCAACCGCGACTCGAGAAAGAGGAAGAGCAACTAACAGATGAAGAGCGTTTCGCCCCTAAAGAAAGTGAAGTAGAGCCTTTCGGTTATGATATCTTCGCCGGTGAGCCAACTTCATTTATGCCTACCGAGAATGCGGCTGTTCCTGATACCTATTTAATAGGTCGTGGTGATGAGTTAAATATTAACTTTTACGGTAAAGAAAGTGAAAGTTACGATTTAACTGTAGATCGTGAAGGCCGTATTAATATACCGAACTTAAGCCCTGTGCAGGTGGCTGGTTTAACTTTTATGGAAGTCAAAGAGCTTATTAAAGCTAAAGTTGAACAAGAAGTGATCGGTGTTAAAGCGTTTGTGTCTGTTGGTAGGCTACGTAGTATTCGTATCTTGGTTTTAGGTGAAGCGTATAAGCCTGGCAGCTATAGCGTTTCTTCTCTTGCGACAGTTTCACATGCACTTTTCGTAAGTGGCGGGGTATCAGATATTGCCTCTTTACGAAATATTCAAATAAAACGCGCTGGTAAAGTTGTCGCAAATTTTGACTTGTACGATCTACTAATCAATGGTGATAGCAGTAACGATATCATCTTAAAGCCGGGTGATGTTGTGTTTATCCCATCAGTTGGTTCTCAAGTCGCTGTTGAAGGCTTAGTAAAACGTCCTGCTATTTTTGAGCTAAAAAAAGGTGAAACAGCGGCACAGTTATTAAAAATGGCGGGTGGTTTAAAACCGCAAGCTTACGCTAAAAAAGCAATTGTTGAACGCTTCAATAACAATAATATGAAAGAAGTGTTATCAGTGGACTTTAGCGGTAATCAAATTAATTATATTCCTCGTGATGGCGACCGTATTCGTTTTAATCCTGTAAGCTTTCAATATCAAAACAGTATCAGCTTAATCGGTGCTGTAGCTCGCCCTGGCCATTATCAGTGGTTTGAAGGTAAGCATATTTCTGACGTTTTAACTTCAGTGCGTGGTGATTTACTGCCTCAAGCTGATTTGGGTTATGGCTTACTCGTGCGAGAAATTAACATTGCGGGCGATATTGAAGTGTTTCAATTTGATATTGCACAAGCGATAGTTAAAGCTGCTGAGCATGACTTAGAGCTAAAAGCTAACGATAAGTTATTTGTGTTTAGTCGTTACCAGGAAAAGCAGGCAGAAGAAGCTGCACTTGCTAATATGGCTTTAACTGTTGAGCAGCAACAACAACAGATTAAAGTTAAGCAATGGCATGAGTATCAAAGAAAAGAGTTTGAAAGGTACGTAGGTGTTTTAAAGCCAGAAGATCCATTCAAAGAAGAAGAGAAAGAGCTTAGCATTGCTGAGATTTCAAAAAGAAAAGCAAAAGAAGAAGAGCAAGAGCTTAAGCCTGAAGATTACGCTGCATTTAGCCGATACACTTTGTTAAAGCCTATTATTGCTAAATTAAAGCAACAAGCTTCTGTGCAAAAGGCTATGCAACTAGTTGAAATCAACGGTCATGTTACATATCCAGGTATTTATCCATTAACTGTAGGTAGTGAAGTCAATGAGCTTATTGCGGCAGCAGGAGGCTTATTGGAGTCTGCTTACACTGAGCAAGCTGAAATAACCCGTGTTGTTGCAGGTGAAGGCTCTAAAGTTGAGCATGTTAAGTTTAATTTAGCTCAGGCTATGGTTGGTAAAACTTCGGAAAACAAAGTCCTGAGAAGCAAAGATAGCATTAATATTTTCTCAATTCCTAATTGGCAAGAAAATGTAAAAGTTGAGCTCAAAGGTGAAGTTAAATTCCCAGGTATCTATACCATTCGTCGTGGAGAAACATTAACTAACTTATTAGAACGAGCAGGTGGCTTCTCTGAGTTTGCAGAGCCAGATGCTGCCATTTTTACACGTGAGTCAATTCGTCAACAAGAGCAAAAGCAATTAGCTAAGCTAGCAGAGGATTTACGAAGAGATATTGCAACGAAAAGCTTTGAAAAATCAGTTAGTAGCACGCGACTTTCTTATGATGAAATGAATAAGCTACTACTTGATTTGGCAAATGTTGAAGCCGTAGGTCGTTTAGTCATTGACTTACCCCTCATTGCAGAGGATAAACAAAATCTAGTGCTACAAAACGGTGATACGCTTTATGTTCCGAGTCTACGAGACTCAATCAGTGTAATTGGTGAAGTAAATTACACCACGTCACATTTATATAAGCCTGGAGTGAGTGTCGATCAATATATTGACCTAAGTGGTGGTCTAAAAGAGCGCGCAGACGAAGACAGAATTTACATCATAAAAGCTAATGGTTCTGTAACCATACCAAATACGGGTACCTGGTTCGCTGTGAATGACTCTAAGTTATTAGAGGCTGGCGATACGATTGTTGTACCTATGAACTCTGACTACATGGATAACTTAACACTGTGGAGCACAGCAACACAGATTGTTTATCAGTTAGGTGTAGCGTTAGCTGCAATTAGTAGTATTTAGCAATAAGACCAATAACAGCCAAGCTTAGGTGTAAATTTCAAATGAAAGAGAATATGTCTGAATTAGAACAGTTCTTTGAAAGAGAAGAAGTAGACTTTAGAGAGTTATGTAGTTATGTCTGGAGTAAGAAGCTTTGGATAATTTTGGTTGCAGGCTTGTTTGCTGTCATCTCTGTAATAATTGCAATTTCATTACCAAACAAATATACCTCTGAAGCGCTTGTCGTACCCGCAGAGAATAAAGCGGAAGGTGGTGTTTCTGCACTAGCAAGCCAGTTTGGTGGGCTTGCTAGTTTAGCTGGAATTAACGTAGGAAGCAGCTCGTCAACTTCATCAGATTTAGCGTTTGAAATTATTCAATCAAGAAAGTTTATTGGTGAGTTCATTACGAAGCGGGACATACTCGTTGAGTTAATGGCTGTCGATAAATGGGAGCAAAGCTCAAATACATTAGTTTTAGATCCCGAGCTTTATGATGCTGATAAACGCGAGTGGGTAAGAAAGGTTAAATTTCCGAAGAAGCCAAAACCATCGATTCAAGAAGCAACCAAAGCATTTAAGAAAGCGTTTGATATTAAAAAAGATGATGATACCGGTTTGATTACTATTAGTATCGAACACTTGTCACCAGTTGTAGCAAAGAAATGGGTCGATTATCTTGTTGAGGATATAAACAGCGAGATGAAAGAGCGTGATGTTAGTGAAGCTGGTAAAAGCATGCAATTTCTGACTCAGCAAATTGAGAAAACATCAGTTGCAGAAATTAAGTCTGTTTTATTTGATTTAATCGAAGAACAAACAAAAACGATCATGTTTTCTGAAATTAGAGATGAGTATGTCTTTAAAACAGTTGATCCGGCAATTGTTCCAGAAGAAAAAAGCCAGCCAAGAAGAGCGCTTATATGTATAGCCTTAACATTTTTAGGCTTAACCGGCGCTATTCTATTTTTCATAGTAAGGTACTTTTTTAAAAGTAACTCAAAATGATAATTAACAAAGGATTATACTCAGCCGTAGCGCGTAGTATGGCTGGCCGATATTCGGTTTATCTTTGCAACTTAGTATCCTTAATGATCCTTGCTAGGATGTTTTCGCCTAATGTTTATGGTGTTATTGCTTCTGTATTCGTAGTCTACATTTTCTTTAAATTGTTCTCTGAGGCAGGGCTTGGACCTGCCGTTATTAATCTTGATAGCTTCGATAGTAAAGAGCGTGATGGAGTATTCTCTGTTACGCTTTTATTAGGAATAGCATTAGGCAGCGCATTCTTAGCAATGTCTGATGTAATTGTGGCTTTTTATAACGAAGATGCTATTGGTAAAGTGATTCCTTACTTGTCTATAGCAATATTTTTATTTTCAGCTTCAATATTACCAAATGCATTATTACTCAGACAGCAGTCTCATTTTAGAATAGCTAATGCCGGTGTTGCCGCCGAAGTTTTATCAACTATAACGACAGTTATACTATTTTCATATACATCAGAGATAAGCGCATTAGCATCTAAATATGCAGTGAGTTCATTAGTTAACTTTGTTTGTTTGTATTATTTTTCAGCTCAAAATGAATTTGGTCGTCCAAGGATTGGCAGCAAGCTTTCAGCTATTAAGCCTTTATTTGGCTTTTCACTGTATCAATTTAGCTTTAATTTTATAAACTTCTTTTCTAGGAACCTTGATAGCTTACTAATTGGTAAATATTTGGGGCCTTTTTACTTAGGTATTTATGATAAATCTTATCAATTGATGAGATACCCTTTAATGCTTCTGACGTTTTCTATGGCTCCAGCGATTCAGCCATACTTACGAAAGCACAAAGCAGACATAGCAAAGGTCGAGTCCATTCATCGAGATTTTACATTCAAGTTGTCCCTTTTAGGAATTTTAGTTTCGGTTGGAATTTTTATCTTTTCAGATTTAATCGTGACTATCTTGCTTGGTGATGATTGGCAAAGCGTAAGCCCGATTCTTGCTATACTGGCTATTTCAATTCCTGCGCAAGTGGTTTCATCAACTAGTGGCGGCTTTTTTCAAGCCTTAAATAGAGTAAAGCTATTGTTTGTGAGTGGTTTGCTATCTTCTTTCACTATGATTTCAGCGATAGTTTACGGGGTATATTTAGAAAGCCTTAACGCAATTTGTGAAATGCTAGTTATTGCTATTTATATAAACTTTTTTCAAGTTTATATAATCTTATACATTTGTGTTTTTAAGCAGTCCCTAGGTAAATTCTTCTTCAAAATGCTACCAATGTTAGTTTCATCAGTTGTGATGTTTTATATATATAAGGTGTTTTAGTGGATTACGACTTTGCTATTTTAATTCTTTATTATAAAAAAGATATCTATGAATCTAAGACCTTGAATAGTTTGTTGGCTAGTTTAAAACCTGAAACAAACTGCCAAATTGTGCTTTGGAACAATGGACCTAAAGAGTTTTCAGAGCAAGCGATTCATTCGGTTAATGAAGCGCCTTTCGATATAAAAATTGTTGAAACGCTAAATAATATAAAATTATCAAGTGTTTACAATCGGTTTAGTTCAATGGTTAGAGCAAGCGTTTTTGTCTACTTGGATGATGATTCAGTTGTAGGCGAAAACTACCTTGTGTCACTACTCAAAACCGACAGCTCTAGTATCGGTGTTCCTTTTATCAAGTCTTACAATAAAATCGAAGCTCCAAAGGTAAATGGCAAAGTTATTGGTGAAGATTATAAAGTACTTAAAGATGATGATTTTATATTAAGTATCGGAAGTGGGCTTGCCGTTGGATGCAAAAAGCTAGAAGCAATAAAAAGTAAATTTGGTGATATTTTCGATGAAAAATTTTATCTATATGGAATTGATACAACATTTTTCTATCGAATTAAACAGCTAAATTTTAACAAAGATATCCAGCTATTAAGTTATATAGAGCACTCGTTATCTAGATTAGAAACTGAAGAGAAAGCTGTAACAGACTTCAGAAAAAAAGAACGTTGTTATGATGTAGGGCTTCAATGGCGATACTATTTCCCGTTAGCTAAATCTTTATATTACATATTAAGACTTGCCTATCAAACGATTTCGTCAAAAGATGTGCAAAAACTAAAATATACATCTCTTGCGTTTTTTACCGGCAAACATTACAGAGAAAGAGTCTAGTAAATGCAGAATAAACCATTAATAAGTGTGATTGTACCTACTCTAAATAGAAGTGGGATGCTAGGCAATGCAATTAAATCTGTAGAAGAGCAAAGCTATAGTAATGTTGAGCTGATAATCGTTGATGATTGTTCAGATTCAAAGGTTGTTGTTGATAAAAGTGAGTACTCATTACCAATAACTTTAATCCACAATAGCAAGAGGATGGGAGGGGGAGCTTCACGTAATATTGGTGTTAAAGCTTCAAAAGGTCAGTTTGTCTGCTTCCTTGATGACGATGATACATACAGTAAGGATAAGATAAAACAGCTTCTTTGTTATTTTGATAAATACCCTGAGATGCATGCGATCTTCGGTAAAGTGCTTGGCAGTACAGAGCGTAAATCATTACAGCATGAAAAAAAGGTTACAGATTTCTTTTCGATAGGAGGGCTACATACAAATGGTTCTCTGATCCGAAGAAGTGTTTTCAATACTTTAGAATTTTATGAAAAGTTACCTAAGTTTCAAGATACTCAGCTTCACCTAGAACTAATAAAAGAATTTAATGTACTCTTCATTGATGAGCAAGTTGCTATTTGGAACAAAGATCATGGTCATGGTCAAATTACAGATTTGAAAACAACAGAGCAGCATTTACGTGCTTACAATGCCTTTTGTTTGTTTAATAGTTATATAAAAGATAAATATAGCCTTACACCTAAACAAAGCTGGTACATGCTTAAAAATAGGATATCCCTCTACAGTAAATGTAGAAGTATTGCTCCAGTTGACGACTTAAACACATTTGAGTTGCTTTTATTTAAAGCTGTTAGTTCTTATGTACTCAAAAAGTAAGCAGTTTTTTGTTCTGGGGAGTGTACTTTACTTAGTTGCTCTTTTTTTCTTTCCAGTACAGACATCATTGTTTATATCGTTTTTTTCGATATTTTTCTTAAATAGAAGAAACTATATTGTTATAGCGTTTATCTTTTCGCTATTCTTCCTCTTTTATGGAATGGCAATGGATCCCGTTTCATACATAGGGGATTACTCTAGGTATTACTTAACTTTTTATCAGCCAGATATAAATATCCTAGTCTTGGGCAAGCTTTATCGTTATCTAATATTTCAGTTTATTTCTTTTTTTGGATTTGAACCTCAGCTCTATACAGGGATCACGCTGTTCCTCAACTTCTTTGCTATCTTATTTGTGAGCTTAAGGTTTGTTGATATCTTTTCAAAAAGAAGAAAAGTTGATTTTATATTAGCTTTTATTTTGATTGTGCTTTTATACCCCAGTACTGCAATTGGCAACTATGAGTCAATGTTTTCATTTACTCTTGTATATCTAGCACTGTACTTGTTTTGTGTAGGTAAAAAGAAGCGCTCTTTGTTACTCTTAGTGCTGGCTCCACTGGTTCATCCTGCAGCTATTTTGTACTCTGCGATGATGCTTCCTGCACTACTTTTCAGTCGTTTTTACAAATATAAAACCTTACTCTCAATTTCTGCATTTTCAGTTATTGTTATGTTTGCTTTATTTCCACTAAGCTTTATCGGCTCTTTTATTGTCCACATCCAAAATAAGCTAGTATTTTTCTTAACAGGCCCGTGGAGCCAATATGTTGAACGAAGGGATTTTGAATTTTTTATTATAGCGTTTTTGAAGTTTTCTATTTTAATATTCTGCATGATAAGAATAAAAAAGTGCTTTTATAATTTAGATAGTGAAAGAATATTCCCCAATCAAAAATTGTTATTAGTAATTGGTCGGCTGTATAATACCGCTTTTTATATCATGCCAATTGCTTTTTTGGCAGTCTTCTCAAGAACACTTAACGAAAGGTATATTTACTTCGGCTTATTTTTCTTTTTGCCAATAGTACTTTTAGGTATCCAAAGCTACAGAAGTAAAATTAATAGGCTGTTTATTTACCTTTCGTTATTTTTAATTTTTGCCTTACCACAAAATATAATTGTATTTGGTGTATTGTCTTCAAAGTCACTTACGCCTGAAACATTATCCTTGAATGTGGTTGAATTGCTCCACAAAGAGTATGAGAAAGCCCCTCCAGCAGTAGGGCGTTTATAGAGTTTATTATGATAGCTATTTATGTAGATAATTATGAGCGAGCAACTTTCTTCTTGAGGTTAGCGAAAGCAAGCCAAGAGGAGAGCTACTTCTTCACAACTAAACATTCAGTATATAACTTTCTAAGTAAGCATTGTCAGTTTGTATTTTTAATTAGTAAAGAAAGTGATGTAACTGAAACCGAAAGCTTATCTAATACACAAGAGCTTACTTATGTTCACCGTGGAACTCAGTCACAGGAGCATGCTAAATTCATCTACCGCAATGTTTTGCAATACCTTAAAAAGCTTAGCCTTCCGATTAAACAGTTTCGATTAGCGCTAGTTTTTAATGGTAACTCTGCTTCACAGAAAGCATTTGTGAAGTTTTTTGCGGATCATGGTATTGGCTCAATGTTCTCTGAGATTAGTAATTTACCCAACAAAGTTTTATTTGATGCACAAGGTGTAAATGCTAAATCGATATTATATAAATCACCGAGTATCTTAGAAAAACTACCAAGTGTTGAAGATGATGTTCATTCAAAATGGATTCATGAATACGAAGAATACAAACAATCGCCAATTCCACAAGGTAAGCTTAAAGGTGTATTTATAAAGGCTTATATTAGAGATTACCTTTATTCTTTACTTGGTAAGGGGCTCAGAGAAGAGAATCTTACAAATCCACTTATTAAGATAATGACAACTTTGAGCTTATCTAAATCGAAGAAAAGTTTAAGCTTGTCAACAGATAGCTATGATCTAAGTACTGATTATGTGTTTTTCCCAACCCAGGTTCGCTTTGATTCACAGCTTATCCTTAATAGCGATGTAAATAATGAACAAGCGATAAGGAAAGCCGCTGAGATCGCCATTGAAAGAAACTGCCAACTTTATGTTAAAGTGCACCCAGCAGAAACTGATGTTGAAATGCTTAAAAGGTATCAAGTACTTCGTGATGAGTTAAACTTTAAACTAGTTGATGCCAACACTACAGAGTTAATAAAGAAGGCAAATAAAATTGTAACTATTAACTCTACAGTCGGTTTAGAAGCGCTAATATACAATAAACCATTAACTGTATTGGGTCGTGCTATCTATACAAACTTTAATTATGAACTAATGAAAAAATATATTCATAGTTACTTAGTCAACTGTGACTACTTCTCAGAGCAACCGATTTCATCGAGTGAGTTCAATAAAATTACTAACCTGTTTGAAGTTTCAAATTTAGTAGAAAAGGGTTGAAGATGAATTTTTCTGTATTAATGTCTGTCTACCATAGAGAAACGCCAGCTTATTTAGATGCATGTTTAGCAAGCTTATTTCAACAAACTCATAAGGCAACAGAAGTTGTTCTGGTTATTGATGGGCCAATAAGTGGGGAGCTACATGAGGTAATTGATCAGTGGCAATCTCCTCTTAATATAGTCAAAGTTCAGCTAGAAAAGAATGTTGGTTTAGGTTTAGCACTTAAACATGGCCTGAAACATTGTAATTATGATCTGGTCGCAAGAATGGATTCTGATGATATATGCTTTCCTGAACGCTTTGCTAGGCAGCTTGAGGTTTTCGCTTCAGATCCTGAATTATCAATCTGCGGTTCAAATATCGACGAAATTGACTCAGAAACTGAAGAGCTTATTTCTGTTAGAAAAGTACCAGAGTATCACCCAAAAATCTTGTCATCTTCAATCGGCAAAAACCCTTTTAACCATGTATCTATTATGTTTAAAAAGTCTGCTGTGGTTAATTCTGGTAGCTACCAAGATATGCCATTGATGGAAGATTGGTACTTATGGTTAAGAATGCTTGAGAAAGGTTTTAAAGGCTATAATATTCAACAGCCTCTTGTTGCAGCGCGTACAGGTAAAGCTATGATTTCTAGAAGGAATGGTTTTAAGTACGTGACATATGAAGCAAATTTAACGAAAGTTAAAACTAAGCTTTTTCCTCAATACAAAGCAAAAGCTTGGTACTACTTCTTAATTAGATCATTCCCAAGACTTTTACCAAGCCGCGCCTTATTTATTTTATATAAATTAAATAGACGCTAAAACTTTGCAGGAGAGCAAAGTAACTTACTTTGCTCCAAACCCAGTCAGCATAGTTCTTAATGTTTTAAACACAATGTTTATGTCCAGCCAAAGTGATAAATGCTTTATATAATAAAGATCATAAGCTAGCTTCTCTTTTGTCGAGTCTTCATCATCAGCATAACCATGGATTGTCTGCGCCCATCCAGTGATACCTGGCTTTACCATATGACGATAGCCGTAGAATGGAATATCATTCTCAAATAATTTAACAAAAGACTCTTGCTCTGGCCTTGGGCCAATTAACGCCATCTCGCCTTTTAAAACATTAAAAAACTGTGGTAATTCATCAATACGAAACTTTCGAATGAACTTGCCAACTCTTGTGATCCTAGCTTGTTCTTCAGTTGCAAATTTGTCACTGTTTGATTCATCTTTTACAGTCATGCTTCTGAACTTATAAATTTTGAAGACTTTACCTGACTGTCCAACCCGTTCTTGAGTAAATAAAGCAGGTCCTGGGCTCTCTAAACGGATCAATATTGCTGTGATTATCATAATTAAAAGTGATGCAGGTAACGTCAGTAATATAATAAGTGACTCCCAAATCCTTTTAAAACGTTGATAGAGTGGATTAGGTTGAAGTGTACCGATTGAATTCTCTGACAGGTGCTTTATTTGTACCTTGCCACTTATCATCTCTTTTATACTTTCAGCATGAAAAACGGGAATAGAGTGAAGGCTACAGTCAGCAATAAATTTTTCTTGATAAGCTGAAAGCCCCTTATGTAAGTCTACTACAAGCCCTTGTTTGATATCTGCTTCTTTATATGGCTCGCTTAAAGCTATTACATTAAGGTTTTTGTGGGCTGTTAATTCTGAGTAGTCAAAATTATCAATTGAATGCAAAGTTAACTTTTTCTGATCTGTTCTTAATATAGCTGTGGCGAATAACCAGCTAAAACTAGACACCGCACCTATAAAAGTAACAATAACAGAATAATCAATCCTAAAAAGCGCAATAATCAAAAGTGCAATACTATATACAGCAACTATAATAGGAATAATGTAGTACTTTCTCTCGACTAATAAGAATCGAGCAATTAGCGGTAATGTAAATGCTGTGACCAAGTAGCATAGACTAATTAGAATTGCAGAGTTTTTTACAGAATCTTGCCCGTGCTGACCAAAAGAAAAAACAGCAACAATGAGTGCTACAAAGCATAAACCTAGGAAGTGACAGATGAAGGAGTTAGATAAAATTTTACGCACGCTACTTTCTTTTTTAGTTTGAAGGATTAATGAACAGACTTTTAATTCAGACAGCAATTGTACTTTAAATCACTACATATCATCAATAACTTGCTTCATTTTAAATTTTTCTTAAGTGATTTTTAATAAAACAATATGTGATTAATAGTTGTACTGCAATTTAAATATGTACCTTGGTTACAAAGTAAATCAAACTTTCGTCATTTAGTTACATTTTTAATTATTTGTTAACACTGCTGTGCCCTTGAACTTGTTATAAAATTCAATTTACATATATTGAAATTGAGATTGATATTCACTTTTCTTATATGGAAATTAATATGTGAGATAAAACTAAAATACGTTATTATGCACTTCGCATACTATGAGTTATCTTTTAGTGTCTGAGTTTAGTTTTATAAAAGTGGATGAGTTTATGAAAATTGCTGTAGCTGGAACCGGCTATGTTGGTTTATCTAATGCCATGTTATTGGCCCAACATAACAATGTACTGGCACTAGATATTGTTGAAGAAAAAATTGCACAGTTAAATGCTGGGAAGTCACCAATATCAGATACAGAAATCGAAGACTTTCTTGCTAATAAGAAACTGAGTTTTACTGCTACTACAGATAAGCAGTTGGCTTATCAAAATGCAGATTTCATCATTATCGCTACACCTACCGATTATGACCCAGAGACCAACTACTTTAATACTAAGTCAGTTGAAGCTGTTATCGCAGATGTCTTAGCAATAAACCCAAAAGCAGTAATGGTTATTAAGTCAACTGTACCTGTTGGCTTTACTGAAGGCATTAAGAAAAAGTTTAATACAGAAAACATTATTTTCTCTCCAGAATTTTTAAGAGAGGGTAAAGCGCTGTACGACAACTTACACCCATCACGTATTATTGTGGGTGAGCGTTCCGAGCGTGCTGAAGTATTCGCAAATTTACTAGCTCAAGGGGCTATTAAAGAAGGGATTGAAGTTTTATTTACGGATTCAACTGAAGCAGAAGCAATCAAGTTGTTTTCAAATACTTATCTTGCTATGCGCGTAGCCTACTTTAACGAGCTTGACAGCTACGCAGAAAGTCATGGTTTAAATTCTAAACAAATAATCGAAGGGGTAAGTTTAGACCCTCGTATAGGTGGTCATTACAACAACCCTTCTTTTGGCTATGGTGGCTATTGTTTACCTAAAGATACCAAGCAATTGTTGGCTAACTATCAAAACGTACCAAACAACATGATCCGTGCCATTGTCGATGCAAATTCTACTCGTAAAGACTTTATTGCAGAGTCGATCCTCGCCAGAAAGCCAAAGGTAGTGGGTATTCATCGTTTAATCATGAAGGCTGGTTCTGATAACTTTAGAGCATCCGCTATTCAGGGCATCATGAAGCGAATCAAAGCTAAGGGTGTTGAAGTGATAGTTTATGAACCTGAATTACATGAAGCAACTTTCTTTAACTCTAAAGTGACCCATGACCTAGCTGAATTAAAGTCTTCTGCAGATGTAATTATTGCCAACAGAATGGTAACTGAGCTCGATGATGTTGCAGAAAAAGTGTACACCAGAGACCTGTTTGGTAGTGATTAGTACTCACTTGGGGTAATAACAATTTTGTAATAGACACGCCTAAATTCTCTGCGTATAATCGCTGGCTCATAAAAACCAGTCCTTTTGGATTGGTTTTAAGGAAAATGAGTATTTTAGGTGTGACTATGGAAAGTTGGTACTTACTTTTTTGTAAATCAAAACAAGAGCTAAGAGCTCAAACTAACCTTCAAAACCAAGGTTTTGAAGTATTCTTTCCCGAACATAAAATCGAGCGAATCGTAAAGGGTCGCCGTTCAATTCGTACATCTCCTCTTTTCCCTAGTTATTTATTTATAAAGCTAGACTCGCAAAACTGTAACTTTTCTGCGGTAAAAAATACCCGTGGAGTAAGTGGTTTTGTTGCTTATGGTCATAAATTTCAAATCGTACCTGAGCAGTTAATTGCTCAACTCAAATCTATGAGTGATATGAGTGAGGTAACATCTTCGCTACCAAAAGCCGGTGATGTTGTTTACCTAAACACAGAGTCATTTAAAAATGTTCAAGCTATTTACCAAGAGTCAGATGGTGAAATGCGTAGCATTTTGTTAGTTAATTTATTGAACAAACAAGTCACCGTAAGTGTAGATAATAAAGAATTCAGTTTATAAGTCGCGATTCCGCGCGACATTAACGTAGAAATGGCCTTAGCCGTGAACATGTTTTAAATGTTCGGCGTTAAAACGCTTCCTACGGAACGGATAATTTATAAGTCGTGATTCCGCGCGACATTAACGTAGGAACGGCTTTAGCCGTGAACAGGTTTAAATGTTCGGCGTTCAAACACCTCCTACAGTGAAAGTATTAAGCTTTTACACGTAAAAAACAAAAATGATAATAAAATCAGTACGTAGGAACTGCAACCTAGGGGCGGAAGCGTGCCCGAAGGGCTAGACAAGCAAATAATTTTGCTTTCAAGATGGAGCGAGAAGCGAGAAGCGAGAAGCGAGAAGCGAGAAGCCCGTAGGAACGGCTTTAGCCGTGAATGGGAAATAATATTCGGCGTTAAAACGCCTCCTACGGTCGTAGGCGTCACGCTTGCTTGGCGCGTCTCAAGCGCGGCTCTGCTGCTAATAATTCGCGCGAAATAAATTTCACGCCTACAAAAT